>NZ_JAKUFY010000127.1:0-15165 GCF_022663675.1 Bacillus cereus group sp. BfR-BA-01355 | reverse complement strand
CGTTTCTTTATCCTCTATTCCGACAACAAAAATTTCTTTAACATTTTCTTGATAAATAGCAATAATAATAGATCTCATTATATCTCCATAAGGATGTACAATTACAGAATCATAGCTGTGTATAGTCAACATGTTTTCTTGGTGAATGTTAGTTACTTGTTGGATACTAGGCTCTATTCCGTGTTCAATGTCTGTTAATAATAAAACTTTTTTATTCTTTGAATTCATATGGAGCACTCCTTCTTCATTATTGTATTTATGAAACTTTTAAGCTAGTAACAATAATAATTGTTACCAGTTTTTCCAGCGTCCCTCTGGATCAACACTTGCAAGTCTAACCCATCCATTTTGAACTTTTTCTCGAAATGTGAAATCATTATTTAACAAACGTTCTATATATTCAATAGGTGCTTGAATGACAATTAGTAAACGAAGTGGTGAATGATACGTCTCACTATCTGACTGCATAACCGATTGCCAAGGTAAGCCTGGCAACAGGTCACTTGCATTCCCTTGCATAACACCGAGACCTGCCGTTACAGTTTGGGTTGTTTTGTTTCCACTACCATAATAATGAGGTGCTACAGTTGAAGCGTAATATTGTAAATTTATCCACTGAGCTACTGTTCCTGGTCCTGCAATAATGTTAGCTAATATATCGCCACTTTCATCCTGTTTCCAATCATAATTATGGAGGAACGCCCTACCTTCTAAGTCACAATCTTGAGTTAATTCTCGTTGCCCGATAATAAAAGATGCATTACGAGCTAATCCCCATTCTGGACGTATTTCACTCCAATCTTCTGCAAATCGATGTGCCTCTTTACTCGCATTTTTTATTTTCGTTTTAAAATTTGGTAATTGCGTTAAACGCTCTCTATTTGCATGTTGGCTCACATTTGGCATAATCGACTCGATACAATCAAATGCTTCTTGCGCAGCTTCCGAAAGTTCCGGGACGTAAATCCATTCCAATTCGTCCACTGTTGTTTTATGTTCAGCTGCTGCAAAAATGGTGTCCTCAGGAATTTTAATACCTTCAGCAGCCAATGCCTCTCTTACTTCTGGAAGATTACATAAAGTAGCAAAAACTCTTGCATTGAATCCCCCTGCTGCTCCGCCACAAGCACCACACTCAAGCGCTGCAGCATAAGGATTGTTCGTACTTTGACTACTATGTCCGCACATTACAACTAAAGGAGCAAATTTTTCTGTCAGTCCCACCATTTTTAAAGCTTGACGCACATAGTTCACTTTTTCTTCTTTCGTAAAACCGATAGGTATCTCGCCCTTTGTGTCATGAACATGATTAAGTGAGAATGTTGTATCAGGTTTTTGTAACATAGTTTTACGAAGGTTACGAATGAAAGCACCAACTCCTCTTGGGACAAAGCTTCTTGTCACCATTTGTAGACCAAATAAAGGACCACTTAACTCAGGTAGCGCCATACTCGTCAGTACGTTCTGTTTCATCGTTTTAAATGTATAACGTACCGAACTGCCTACCCTCTTACGTTGCTCATAAGATTTAAGTTCATTTTCATTTGTGAGCTCTTTTATTTGATGTTTCGGTTTGAGTATAACTGGCAAAGAAGGATGGTTGTTATTACTACCTAGTTCACTAGTTGCAATTGGTAATCCAAAGAAACCAGCTATTCCAAATGTTTCAAACGGACCTAATTTTTCAAGATGGCGACGAAACGGTTCTGAACGTACATCAATACAGAATGCTAATTGAGCTAATACACGCTTTTTATCATTAGTTGCACGTTGTTTAGAAGCAATCTTCTTCCTTAATTGCTCTGCATGCGTCTGTTCCCAAGCTTCCAGCCAAAGTTTCCTACGAATATTTTCATCAAAACGATAAGCGAATACTAATAATTCACTTTGTTCAGCAGCAGGCATTTGTAACCATTCCCGTGTTGAAATATTCCCCCAATAGATCCAAGAAGCTATAAGCGGGACGATTGCAACTTTTTTCTCAACCTTTTGATTTTTTAAAGGTAAATAAGGCTTTGTAATAGCCAGCTCCATAGAAATTCGAACTGCTAAATATTCTATTAGGAGTTCCTGTTCCTGAATTGATTGTTGTGAGCGCCATCGTATCATTCCTGCCCACCCAGGCAAAGAAAGTAAGTGCCCTTCAAGGTAAGCTTGTATGTTAGATTCAGAAATTCCTAGTTCAGATAATGCTCTCGCTAAAGCTACTTGGGCATCTTGTGGCCAATCTTTTAAAACTTTACGCTCATTTTTACTGAGCGCTGGATCAAATTTAATAAGGTGTTGCCATGCACGATAAAAACCTTTCTCTCGATTTGGCATCGTCCAACTTGATCCGGAGTCATCAAGATATAATTTACACCATTTAATGATATGATAATTAAGAATATCAGATAGGTTTTCACTATTTCGATTTTCTATAAGCGAACTTATTGGCTGCATAACAGAGGCTTTCATACTTGTTGTATTTATATATATCATTTCTTCTGCCAATTTATTTAATTCTGTCGATGATAATAAACTAGAAGGTAATTTTTCTAACTTTAAAGCTGCTTGGCAAAATCGCTCTGCTTTCTCTCGCGGAATATTAAAAGATTGTGAATCCAGCCAACGAGACAAACTCATTTGTAAAAATGATTCCTCAATCTCACCTTTCGCTTTTGCCGAATGAATCATGGAGGCACTAGGATAAATATCCACATTACGAGCTTCTTTTAACCAATTTGCGACTTGTTCAAATGATTGCTTTTCAAGTCCCATCCAAGGGTGATGAGCTGCAAACGTAGAGATAGGCCAAAGTGGCGCAATAACACGGCTAGCAGATGCAACTAAATCATTTATAGTATTTTCTTGCATATCAATGTTTGTATCTTTCTTTAATATTGACGGTATACTCATCACGAATTACCTCCCTTTGATACATAATGTTTAAGATAGCTTGGGTGACTTTCTACTGACTTTCTTCTCGCCTCACCTACTCGAACTAACCAAAGATAAAGTACAGCGAATAAAGTAGAAGATTGATTACGAGTAACGAAAGTACTAATAACACTACTAAATAGTAAAATACATATAACAAAGATAACGGCTGTAGCTGAAGGTTGAACACTTTGATACATGTCAGTATGCAACCATTTGTAAAGAGAATTATGAACGGTAAAGTAAATGAGAGAAAATCCAATCAAAACAATTACGCCAGCAATTCGTCCCATTCTTCCCTCTCCAAAAACAACAAGCTGTTTCCATGAAAAGTATAGTGACCAGCCTAAGATTAACGCACTAACTAGTTGATACCCCTCTCCAGAAGTCATAAACCAGAAAGTAATTGCTATAAATAATCCTAAAACACGTCCGACCATAATCCATAAATTGGACATCTTTTCATTAGACTGCTTCACTACCCCAAAACGTTCTACTGAAGAACCAGCTTGTAAAAACAGTGTAGCTTTAAACAAACCATGTAAAATTAAATGAATAACAGCCGCTAAATAGGCGCCTAATGCACATTGAATAAGCATAAATCCCATTTGTGCAATAGTTGAACCTACTAGCTGACGTTTATAATCAACTTGGACTAAACTAATTCCTGTACCTATTAAGACAGAAATACTAGAGAAAATTAGTAAAATTATTTGTGCAATATCATCATGAAAAAGAGGTGAAAATCTAGTTAACATGATACCGCCAGCATTTACTAAACCCGCATGCATAATAGCAGAAACAGGAGTTGGAGCAACAGCAGACTCAATTAACCATCTTTGAAAAGGCCATTGTGCTGCTGGAATCATCACCGCTAATATAATTAATAAGTTAATTCCTGTTCTCTCCAATGTTCCATGTAGCGCTACATTTTCATTCGTTAAAACTGACGTTAACTGCCACTGTCCAGTGCCTTGAAACAACCAAATGATAGCTGATAGCAACGCAATCCAACTTATTGTAAATAAATAGCCAGAGATTTTAGTTGCTTCACTAACTACTTTCCAACCTTTATTTAGCCCTATGAGTAGAACCAATCCTATAAGCGTTGCTCCCCAACAAATGATCATTAAACGAAGATCATCACTTAACCATGCAACCGAAGATACACCTGTAGTAAATGTAAAAAGTAAAAAGTATTTTCGATATGAGCGGTCTCCCATTAAGTAACGTACAGAAAAACGCTGAATGATTAAACCAATTGTAAGAACAAAGAAAGCCATTAACCAAGCTAAAGTATCTAGATGCCAAGGCCCCACAACTCTATCTCCATTGTTATTAACAAGTGCGAGTAAAGAAATCAATGAAGGCAAAGCAGCGATACCAATATGGATATGAACAAAACGTAAAGGTATCCTTGCATGTAAAAACAATAATCCACTTAGCCAAGAAGCACTAAGCGCCATAAAAAATAATGTTAACAGTGTTGATGAACTCAGCGAAATTAACATGTTAAATACTCCCTTCTAAGCGAAAATAACCTATAAAAATTCCTTTTAATTAAGATGATTTTTTAAATTTCAATTTTCATTCACTCTTTTTAGTGCATCGTTTTTTCTCATAAAAAAAACCGACAACTTCCATAATTCAATGATTTTATATCATCATTGAATTATGGAGATTGTCGGTTTCCCTTCAACTAACTTCAATAAAGTTTTTTGAAGAGCTCCCATTTTATAGAGGATAATAATGTATGTATTACTCCTGTTAAAAAGAAATGTATATTTCTGATCTCCTAGATTATGCAATCAATATATCAATTTATGTTATACGCTATCTTTTAATTAAGAAACTTTTTCATTTAGTCAATATTACATATTAAAAAAATGCTAAAGCCTTAATTATAGCAAACTGTTAAAATGAGCATCTATCAATTTTTTAAAACAATTATAAGATAAACCATATTAAGCAGTTTGTCAATTTCTTTATCCGTTTTTTAAGAGTTATTAGAATTAAGATTTATTATACCTAAATAACTTCAAGTTTTTAATTATTAGCCTGTTAATAAAGTGCAAAACTTGTAGGTTTCTTAATCCTTCCACTAACCTTAAGGTATTTTTAAAATTTCTCCTCAAGATTATGAAGCAATTTAAAAATCATTACTCGTTCGCCTGTACGGGAGCTTATATCCGTATGAAAGCTTTTCACTTTCTCTCCAGTTAATTCTAGTATAATCTCTTTCAGATCATCAATTCCAGATTCAACTAGCTCCGAACGATTCTTCTTTATCGTTAGCATACCGTCTTTTGTTTCGCAAACACTATATTCAGCCGGCGTTAAAACACCTTGTAAATTTACGATAATCATATCCCGTAATATATCTGTCTTAACGGATATAGACCCGCGTCCTAGGTAGTCCTTTTCCCAGTGAGTAATTGCTTTGCTTATCTCTGATTCAATAGAGCCTTTTGAGTTTTTCATCTTTGTATCCTCCTTCAATAAAATGTAATTACAATAACAATATAATAATCTGGATTGATTTTATTTTCAATTATTGAGAAGAATTTATAGGAATCGTTGTCATGTATCCTTTAGTATTAAAGTGAATTTTTATATTGCAATATACGTTTTTTTGATTATTTCCAACATAATACTCTTACTATAAAGACTCTGTTGCATACATTTCTAAAAAGGACATTCCGGAGAAAATAAGAAAACTCTTGTAACGTAATATACAAACAAAAAATCCTACACTTATAAGTAGGATTTTTCTCTTTTTATATTAGTCAAAAAACTAAAAGTATACCTGCCCTCCAAATATATTACCGATTGGGCTTATGCATATTTCCTTCGAATTTTGCCAACCACCAATAACAGTAAAGGAATCCCTAGCTCATAAACGGGAAATGCAATTGGAATTACGAAAAATATGTAGTAATAATGGGTAAATGTTTGGATATTTTTAACTGACACAGCTATGATGAACGAAATAGGAGCAAGAACTAACGCTACTTTTCGCCAATCCTTCAAATAAAATATTTGTGCTGTTCCATAACAAGCGATAAACATGTATAACGCCAATTTCACAAAAATACTAAAAAACCAAATAATAACTATCAAAATATCCACATTTTGAATGAACTCCATGACAGATATGTATCGGCTCAAATCGTAAACCGGATACAAAAAACTTGAAGATAAATTCGGACCGAATGTTAAAATGACCGCTAATGTTCCGATTGTTACCATGAAAACGGCTAATCCTACCCCCAACATCGCCCTTGATGACGCTTGCTCTGGTTTATCCATAAAGAAAACGAACATCATCATCATAACAGCCTCTCCAAAAAATGCGGCTACAGGGGTATAGGAACCTTTAAGGATGGGAAGCCAGCCAGAATCGTGATAAATAGGCCGCATATAATCCCAATTCATATTGCCAACATTCAAAATGATTATAAACGTTATCATTAAAAGTACAATTGGCCCTATGATTTCACTTAAACGTCCAATACCTTCCACCCCTCCTTGGTAAATGATAAAAATGAGCAATAACATCGCAGTAAAGACAATGACCCACAAAGGTGTATTATGAAACAAAGCGATAATAATGAATTCACCAAATTCACGGACGGTTATCCAAATTATCATGTACCACCCAAAGAAGTAAGGAATCATCAGTAGCTTTCCTAGCCATTTACCAAGAATAGTTTGACTAAATTCAATGAGAGTTTGTTTCGGATAAAGCGAACCAAGTGTAGTTGCCAAAAAAGTAAGAGCAACCCCTATCACTCCTGCAATCAAAATCGAGATCCACGCATCTTGTTTGACAGTACGAATCGTCGCTGGAATAACTAGAAGGAGTGATTGTCCCACTTCAAATGTGAACATCATCCAAAAGATTTGCCTGCCAGAGATTTTCATCGAATTTCTCACACTCTATATTCCTCCTTATTTTTTCATTTCATTTTTCTTCAACTGCAACGGTGGTCCAGTCAGTCCTACTCGCCGAATAGTAAGCTTTGTATGAACAGAAACCTCCACTTTTCGAAATTGTTTACTCCAATTCTTTTTTAACCCTTTCCATTCGGATGGATATTTTTGATGAATGGCTTCTCCAAATCCAAAGATATCGGTTCCGTATTGTTTTTGAACCTTTTTAATAGTTTGGAGAGCTTCCTTTTCGGACTGTTTTTCCAATACATGTTCTAAAAGAGTAAGATTTTTTGGCTGCGAAAGATCTAAATTCGTATTGTTCTCCTGAATTGTTCCTTCACCAGAAAAAACAATGTCACACTTAATTGTGTCCCCTTGTATAGTAGGTATGATTTTTCTATTGATCTTTGTCATATATAAACTTGCACTACCATTTCCTTTAGAGGCCGTTGCTGTAACTGTCTGTTTACTTAAACGATTCACTATCCAAAAAGTAGTTAACCATTCCTGCATGTTCAAGTATCCTACCAATTTGAAATCGTTGTTAAATATAGCACCGCCTACAATTTGAAACCCTTTGACCACGGTTTTACCTTTTTCATGAGACACATTTAGTTTAATAACGGGCAAAATCGGGGTGATTCCATCACTCGTACCAGCAATAAGAAAATTTAATAAAGACATATCTCCCGCTGCCTCTATTTGCATATGCTCTTTAAGTGCCCCAAGTGCCGGGATAGACTCTAAAGGGATGGATGCTTTCAGAAAATCTTTTGCAGTATTCCCTTTTATGACAAACACACCTGCTCGTAATCGAATATCAGGATCGCGGCTATATGCATCTAAAACTGGAGCAAGACCACTTTTAGCCATTTTTTCTCCAATCAATATTACACGCTGGTGCCCTCGAAAAATTTCTCTCGACATTTTTGTTTGCATCATTTGTATAGCTTCATGTGTATCCCTTCCCGTTCCCGATTCTGTAAAAAACGCTTTTCCTGCATTACTTCTTCCGCTCTGTCCCATTCCCATTTTTGATGGAATAATAAACTGAGCACTAATTTCAATCTTATTATTCTTCGCTTGATCAAGTCCCCATCCTAATTCTATTGCCAAATCATTTAATTCTGTCCGATCCCAACATCCCGTCAAGAAGCATAAAGAAATGACCAGTATCATACAGAGTGCCTTGTGCAGGCTCATTCTGTTTCCCCTCCCCGTTTCTCATCTGGCTTTTGTCCACCTGGAAAACGGACTTTCTCTTCACCAGATACCATTATTGGGCGGTGGGTCATATTCCAACGAGGTGTTCGGAGAAAAACATCCTTTAAATCACGAGGAGTCTGAGGTGCAACTGGACTTAAATACGGAATGCCAAAAGAACGAATGTTAGTTAAATGAATCAAAATCGCAAGGGTACTTATTGCAACACCGTATAGCCCGAGCATTCCTGCCAATAACAGCATAGGAAAGCGTAACATCCGGTAAGCTGTTCCTAAGTTGTAGCGCGGGAACGCAAATGACGCAATACCGGTCGTCGCCACAACAATGACCAAAGGTGCCGAAATAATACCTGCTTGCACAGCAGCTTGCCCGATAACAAGTGCTCCGACAATACTAACTGCGGATCCAACAGGTTTTGGTAACCGAACCCCCGCTTCCCTCAAACCTTCAAATAAAAACTCCATCATTAGCGCTTCTATGACAGCCGGGAAAGGAATGCCTTCTCGCGCAGCTGCAATACTAATAAGCAAATTTGTCGGAATTAATTTAGGATGAAAGGTTGTAATAGCAACATAGAGAGAAGGAAGAAATAATGAAATATTAATTAATATTAAACGAATCCATCGAACAAAAGTTGTGTAGATGGAGCGTTCATAATAATCCTCCGCTGCTTGCAGACCTGTCCAAAATGTCATAGGAACGATCAAAACGAAAGGTGTGTTATCTACTAAAATGGCGACTTTCCCCTCTAATAAACTTGCACAAACCGCATCTGGCCGCTCAGTATTTTGAATTTGTGGAAAGGGAGAAAAGGGTTGGTCCTCAATAAACTCTTCAATGAAAGCTGACTCCAACACTCCATCAATTTGAATTCGCTTTACCCTTTGGCGAACTTCATCCAAAACCGAATCAGGTGCAATTCCCTCAATATAGGCAATTACCACATCTGTCTGTGACAATTCCCCAATCGAATAAGGTTCCATTTTTAGTTTTTGGCTTCGAATTCTTCGGCGAATCAGGCTCGTATTGACCCTTATTGTTTCCGTAAATCCGTCCCGAGGGCCACGAACAGAAATCTCGGCAGCCGGCTCTTCAATACCTCGTTTTTCAAAACCTTTTAAATCAGCGACTAGAGCTTGACTCTCTCCTTCTGTTAAAATGACGATATTCGCTTTCAATACTGCTTCTATAACCTCACGAACTTTAGAGATTGTCTTTACTTGAGAAACCGCAATTAGCTGATTTTGTATAATTTCTCCTACCGAATCCACACTCTTTACTCCACTAGGCAGACCTTCGAACATCATTGGTTTCAAAACAACTTGTTCCACAACTTTAGTGTCGACTAATCCATCTATATAAATAAAAAGAATTTTATTTTGACTATCTATGATTATTGGACGAAAAACAAAATCGGAACAATTTTCAAAAACTTGTCTCAAAACTTCTTCATTCGCAGATACATTCTGCTTGAGTTCACACTCTTGATTATTATGGAGCAGCATACTTGCACTCTCAAGTTCCTGAATATCTTTTCTCAAACGCTTTCTACTAAGTTTTTTCATCATACTACCCCATTTATCGAGTGGTTTATGTTTTTATACTTGAACTTTAGTGTTAGGATTTCTTGACAGACAAGCTTTAGAAACCGTTCCACTATAATGTTTTGGGTAAGTAATCATTTATCTAGAAAACAAAAGGAAAATATCCCCTCTATATCCTTCTTAAAATCTCCTTACACATGAAAATTATTCAATTTTTTCTATAAGTTAGTTATTCTAAAATGAGGTATCCATAAAGTAACTTGTAACTGATGCTTTGTTAAATTGGTACTAATGAGCTTATAGAAACAAGCAAAAAAAGCATGTCCTGAAGAAAGATGAATCAGAACATGCTCTTAATTTATTTATTTGATACTATAGACGTTGATCTTTCTGGAAGTTTAGTTGAAAATGATCCGCTTCATTGTATACCCCGAATTCATATCCTTTTTCCTTATAAAATTTAATAATTTCAGGAAGCGCTTGTAATGTTTGTGGTTTTTCATGCATTAGAACTACTTCCACATCTTCTGTTGTTGTACGCTTTACATTCTCTATAATTTGCTGTGGATTACCTTTTAATTTCCAATCATTTGAATCTATCGTCCAATCCCAAACTTTTATTCCTGCTTCTACAATTTGGTTACGAATTTCCTCGCCCTTTAATCCTGGTGCAGATCCATATGGCGGACGAACTAGTTTAGGAGTTGTACCCGTAATATTATGGATAAGAGCTAACGTTTCTTTCATCTCCGGTACAAATTGTCCTTTTTTGTATAACTTATCACTATTATGTGTCATACTATGAGCACCAATATAATGTCCTTCTTTTACCGCTCGCTTTACGTTTTCCTGAAAAGCGGTATTCTGTAAATTGCTACCTTGCATAAAAAATGTCGAAGCAACATGTTGCTCTTTTAGTACATCTAAAAATTTCCCAGTTAATTCGCTAGGACCGTCATCGAATGTTAAATAAACAACCTTTCCTACCGGTTTTCCATCAGGTCTTTTCTGTTTTGCTGGTGGTGTTTCCTTTTTCTTTTCTTGTTGTTGCGTATTAACTTGATTACTACTTTCATTAGCTACTCCCTTCGCTGGGATAGAGTTCCATTTCCCAATTAAAAAGAATGTGAAAAAGGTCGTTGCTAAAACAACCCCTAGAGATAGTATTGCCTTAGTTCCTACATTTATTTTTTTCTTATTTTGTGATTCTTTCATTATGTTTCGATCCTTTCCCTACTAATTTTCATATTCATTATTTATACAGCTAAGCATTAACTCCAGTTGATATTTACAATAAATAGATTAATAGAGGAAGGTGAAGATAAAATGCAGATAATGTCGAAATTAGTTAAAGAATAGCGTACTGCATCCACTCTTTAGAAAAATATTGTTTTCTCTAATACAGTTAAATTTGAAAACTGGATATACATCCAAAATAAAAAATACTACTCTTTCTAAACAAAATTTTTATATCAAGATAATAGTATGCTGTTATAAAGATAAAATACTGAGTTAGCCATACTATTGAAATTCTATTATAATTTTGTAATTGGAATTCATTTGAATCAAATAAAGAACTAGAAGAAATATTATTATGTGGAGGTGCTCCGATGAATCTTTTAATTAGAGAGTTAGAAACAAATGATTTAGACAATTTCCCGAAGATCGATGACAGTTTTATAGTGAATGCTCGGTTAATTCTTTCTCTTTCCAAAGTAAATAGACGCATAGAATATACAGTAGAAGACGTTCCAAGTTATGAAAAAAGTTATTTACAAAATCAAGATGATAATGAAGAACTGGCTTACAATGAATATATAAATAAACCTAATCAAGTCATTTACATAGCACTGTTACATAACCAAATCATTGGATTAATGGTATTGAAAAAGAATTGGAATCACTATGCTTACATAGAAGATATAACGGTGGATAAAAAACATCGTACACTCGGAGTTGGTAAAAGATTGGTTGATCAGGCAAAGCGATGGGCAAAAGAAGGCAACATGCCCGGGATCATGCTTGAAACGCAAAATAATAATGTCGCAGCATGTAAATTTTATGAAAAATGTGGATTTGTAATTGGTGGGTTTGATTTTCTTGTTTATAAAGGTTTAGATATTGAAAATGATGAAGTTGCAATTTATTGGTATTTATATTTCAAATGAAACTGTTTTTAGCATTAAACAAAGTCAAAATAAAAACCCCAATTTCTCCATATTAAAATTGAGAAATTGGGGTTAAGTTATTTAACAAGATTTTTTATCTAAAACAGATAACTAATTAATAATCCTGCCGATAATAAGAAGCCAAAAATCGTATTTGTCATTGCTGTTGATTTCATTGCGATGCGCATATACCCAGGGTCCTTTGCTCCTTTTTGGAAACTTTGAATAGCAGAGATTGGCTTTCTCAAACCTAGGAACATAACTAATGCCCAAGGGCTTATATAACCCATTAATACAATTACGGCAATCCATAAATACGCAATGAAAAAGGCTACCGCTAGTGTTACTATGGCTTTTTCTCTCCCAAGGAGGATTACTAATGTCTTTCTTCCACCTTTAATATCTTCTTCTATATCTCGGATGTTATTTGACATATTGATTGCACCGACTAAAATCCCAATTGGAATGGAAATCAATACACTTTCAATCGTTATCGTATTTGTTTGAATAAAGAAAGCAATAAGTACAAAACATGTCCCCATTAACAATCCAGAAACTAATTCTCCAAACGGAGTGTACGCAATTGGTAATGGACCACCTGTATATAAATAGCCAACCGCCATTCCAATTAAACCAATAACCACTAACCACCAACTACTATTCATACAAATATAAATGCCAATAAAAGCTGCTACGACATATAATAAAAGTGCAACTGTTAACACATTTTTTGGCTTCAATCCATGACGGACAATTCCGCCACCGATGCCAACGGATTCAGCGGTATCTAATCCACGTTTAAAATCATAGTACTCATTAAATAAGTTAGTTGCTATTTGCAATGCTAAACATGCAACCATCATCGCAATAAATAACAGCCAATCAATTTTGGCAACATAAAGTGATGCCACTGTCCCTAAAATTACAGGAGAAAACGTCGCCGTTAATGTATGTGGGCGCGTCATCTTCCATATTAATTTAGCGGAACTAATTTCTTTTTCTGTCCCCATAACTCTGTTCAATCTCCCTACATTTTAAGTATAAATTACTAGCAGTATCTTTCTATCTATTTCCTGCTTCGCATCCATTCATTATATCAATAAATGATTATCCTTTCTAACAAATCTACTTTTAATAAAGTAAAAATTATAAAATGAAACTTTAATTAGTAGAAGTTTTGTCACCCCCACTGATTATTAGTACATATTCAGTGGGATTTTACGGGCAGCCCTCCCTCCCATTCGCTGAATTTTTAAGGAGGAAATCTTATCCGCCCGCAAATATTGGGATAAATAAAAGAGCCAACTCATATGAGCTAGCTCTTTCATCTCTTATTTTATAAAAATTCAATAGTTACGCTACATTGAAAAACAGATAAATCCTACTTTTGTAGCCCATTAATAATGGTATCTATATTCCATTTCATCATTTTTAAGTAAGTATCTCCATCCTCACCTGATTTACCTAGTGAGTCTGTAAAAATTGTCCCTGCAATTGGCACGTTTGTTTCTTTTGAAACAGTTTCCATACTACGTCGATCTACACTTGTTTCAACAAATAAAGCTGGCACTTTGTTTGTTTGAATTAAACTTACAACATCTCTAATTTGATCTGGCGTACCTTGATTCTCTGAGTTAATTTCCCAAATGTATCCCGTCTTAATGTCATATGCTTTTCCAAAGTATTTAAAAGCACCTTCGCTAGAGATTAAGAAACGTTTTTCTTCAGGAATTTGATGAATTCTGTTTACTGTCTCATCGTGTAACTTTTGAAGTTCTGCTACATACTCATCAGCATTTTTAGTATAGAACTCTTTATTTTTAGGATCTTCTTTAATTAATGCCTGCTTCACATTTTCAGCGTATAAAATACCATTTTTAATATTCATCCAAGCATGTGGGTCTGGTTCTTTTTCTAATCCTTTTGTTTCTAAGTAAATAGCTTCTACACCTTCACTTACTTTATAAACCGGTGCATCTTTCGCTGATTTATTTGCCGTTTTTAATAGCTTTTTAAACCACGCTCCACCTTCTTCTAGGTTTAGCCCATTGTAAAATACCATATCTGCATCTGTCATTTTCATAACATCTTTTGGTAGTGGATCATATTCATGCGGGTTAGCTCCGATTGGAACAAGACTATGAATCTCAACTTTATCTCCACCAATTTGCTTCACCATATCATATATAATGGAGTATGTAGTTACAACTTTTAATTTTCCATTACCCTCTTCTTTTCCATTTGTGTTACTCGAACACGCTGTTAATGCAAATACAAAAATACAAATTACCGATAATACAACATTTTTAAATTTCATCATTATCCTCCAATCAATTATGACAACTCTGCTCTATTTTTTCTAATTTTGATAGCTCTCCAAAACAAACCTTGTGACGGTGAGAAAAAGAATGCCAATCCGAACAAGAATGTTGCGACAAGAACAATTGTTGCACCTGAAGCAAGATTATAAGAGAAACTAAAATATAACCCTACTACAGATGAAAGCGCACCAATGCCTGCTGCTAAATAAATCATGACCCATAAACGGTTTGTTAATAAATACGCTGTAGCCGCTGGTGTAATAAGCATCGCAACGACTAGAATAATTCCAACAGTTTGAAGTGAAGCTACTGTAACCATTGTAAGGAGAATCATTAAGCCATAATGAATCCATTTATTCGGTAATCCATAGCTTTGCGCCATCGTTGGATCAAACGTGGATACGAGTAATTCTTTGTAAAACAACATTACAAGACCAATAATGACCACTCCAATAATCAGTGTCATCCACATATCAGAAGAACGAACCGATAAGACATTCCCGAATAAAATATGATACAAATCAGAACTACTCTTCATAAAGGTAATTAAAATAATCCCTACAGCGAAAACAGATGTAAACATAATTCCTATCGCCATATCATGTTTAATACGACTATTTTGACTTACAAATCCGATTCCTACTGCAGTAATAACACCTGTTAAAACCGCTCCTATAAAATAGTTCATTCCAATCATATAAGAAAGCGCTACTCCTGGAAGAACAGCATGTGAAATGGCATCACCCATTAATGCCATACCTCGTAAAATAATAAAACATCCAATGACACCACAGATAATTCCTACCATAACGGAAGTTAATAACGCCTTCTGCAGAAAACTATACTGCGTTAATGCATCTATAAATTCTACAATCTTCATGATGAATGTACCTCCGCTGCATTATTAAACAATATTCCTTGATTCACATACGCTTTTGACATAACAGTTGGTTCTAATACTTGGCGTACTTCTCCGTAATGAATTAAGCTTTTATTCATTAATAGTAATTTATCAAAATACGATTCTGCTTTACTTAAATCATGATGGACAAC
>NZ_JAKUFY010000126.1:0-15196 GCF_022663675.1 Bacillus cereus group sp. BfR-BA-01355 | reverse complement strand
AAAACAAGCCGAATACTGGTAACACGTTAGAGGAACTTAAGAAAATTAAAGGCAATTTAGACAGTCTTTCCGCTAACTTAGAACTAGCTAAACAAGATGTGAAAAACAAACTAGCTGCATTACAAGAAGCTAGACAAGATTTAATCAATAAAATTAACGAAATTAAACAATCAAAACAAACTATTTCAGACGATTTATCAAAGAAAAAACAAGACTTAGATATTAAAATCAACGACTTTAAACACACTGAGAAAAAAATTGATGACAAATTAGCTGAGATACATACAACGAAGCAAAATGTTGATAATAAGATTAATGAAGTATCACAGTCTAAACAAACGCAAGCAGATAATGGTACTAAAAACAATAACGCTAAAGAACTTCCTAACGCTGGTAGCGAGCAATCAAACAATATGGCTCTAGGAATGCTATCTGTATTAGGCGGTGTTTTATTACTTACTCGTAATAAAATTAAAACGTTATTCTCTAAATAAATCCATTAAAAAAAAGGAAACCCGCACATACATGTACGGTTTTCCTTTTTTTATATTAACTGTCCATCTCGAAGCATCAATATACGATCACATACATCAAGCATTCTTTCATCATGTGTAATCATAATTGCTGCTTTTTTGCTCTCTTTCACTTCACGTTTCATCATTTCTACAACTTCACGTGCACGTTTTGAGTCTAAGCTTGCCGTTGGCTCATCCGCTAATATTAAATCTGGGTTGTTCATGAACGCACGAGCGATTGCTACCCTTTGTTTTTCCCCGCCAGATAGTTGATTTGGATAATGATTCTTTCTTTCTCCTAATCCAAATGCCGCTAATAAATGATCTGCACGCTTTTCGGATTCTTGTTTACTTTCTTTTTTTAGCTTTGCAATATAAAGCAATTGTTCTTTCACATTTAAATATGGAACAAGGTTTGCAAACTGGAAAATAAAGCCGATTTTTTTCAAACGAATATCTGTCATTTCCTTTTCTGATAACTGTGTAATATTTTGCTCACGAATGTAAATATCCCCTTTTGACGGTGATAATAATGCACCCGCGATTGATAATAACGTACTTTTCCCCGATCCAGAAGGACCGACGATTCCGATAAATTCTCCAGCTTTCACATCAAGCGATATCGGATGAAGGGCTGTTACTTCCGTATTCCCTTCTCCGTACACTTTACTTACTTTGTCTAATTTTAATAATGAAGTCATTACATCCCGCCTCCAATTGCTTCTAGCGCATCAACTTTTAATACTTGATATAACGAAATAAGTGTTCCTAAAATACTAATGACGATAAAGATTGCTGCATATTGTGCAATCATCGGTGTTGTTAATAAGAACGGCATACCCGCTGGTAAAATTTGTTCTAACCCTTGTACAAGAACGATACTAATTACCATCGCAACGACTGATAAGAATAACGCCTGCACGACTAAGCTATTTGCTAAATATGAGTTCTTTGTACCGATTGCCTTTAATACACCTAATTGCTGTGTTTTTTGCAGTGTAATGACGTAGAAGAATACACCGATTAGTAATGCAGCGATAACAAGTAAGAACGCAATAATCATCGTTAATGTTCCTTGCTCTTCTTTAAATCCTGGAATACTTTGCAGCACTTCTTTCTTATCAATAACGTGAGCATTTTTAATCTCTTTATCTGTATTCAGCGCAATTGCACTATAATCTTTTTGGTTTGGTTGTGAAATAGCACCCCATACGTCTTCATTTACATAAACGACTGGCGTATGGCTAAACATTTGATCTTTCGTAAATCCAACGATTATAAACTCTTTCTTTGAAACAGGATCGATAATTGTATCCCCGATATCGATTCCTTTTTCTTTAATGGATTCATCAGCAACCATTTCGTTGTTTGCTGTACCTAATTTTTCACCTTTTACAATGTTCGGTTCTAAAAATGAATCACGTTCGCTTGAGAAAATAGCAATATCAACCTTTTTCGAACTCTCTTTCTTTTCATATGTTGAAACTTTCACACGAAACGGAACTGCCTCTTTGTCACCTACTTGATTTACTACGTTATCTACATCGTCTTTCTTAATTTGTGAACGAAGTAATTTATTTTCCGCATCATCTGCTAAAACGAACTTATTTGCCTCCACATTTTGAATCGATGAAGCATTATCATATGATAATCCATTTGCTAATCCTGAAATAACAAGAACTAAAAATGATAATAAAACCATGATAAGTCCGATTAATCCGTATCTTAATTTTGATTGTTTCAATTCACGCAGAGCTAAAAACATTATGCTCGCTCCTTCCTCTTTCTTTCTATGCACTTATCATAAAAAAGAAATATGAACGGAATATGAACAGAAGATTACAGAGTAAAAAATAAATTTTCTGAAAGTATTGAAAATAAATAGAATCCTTGATACAATTCAGTCAAATAATATTGACCGAGTAATTTTATTAAAGGAGTTGATCATGTTGAAGCCCGTATTAACACTAACCACTTATAGCCAACTAAAAGCATTAAGCGATCCACTACGTGCCGAAATGATGATACGTCTATGCGAACGTCCTTATACTGGACAATTACTATCTGAGAAATTCGGCATTTCAAGGGCGAAAATTCATTATCATTTAAAAGAATTAGAAAAGAATGGTCTTATAGAAATTGTTTATACAGAAGAAAAGAATGGCATTGTTCAAAAGTTTTATCAATCTGTCGCTAAAGGCTTCACCCCTGCCGCAGATCTATTACCTCATTTAGAAATATTAAGCGAATCAGGTCGCCAAATCTTTTTACAAATGATAGAAAGAACGAAAAGCCAAATTCTTGCTGCACCAGAAGAAGCTTTTACATTACAAAATGCAAGTGAAGATCCAGCTAAGTGGAATTACGTTTCATCCTGCTGGGAATTTGATGCTACGCCAGAACAATTTCAAGTGTGGGTAAAAAAGTTTTATGAATTGATGGCTGAATTAAGCGAAATTACAAAAGGTGCAGATAAAGATCCGAATAGTAAACCTTATTATATTTCTACTACTGCACTTCAAATTGCTGAGAGAACAATGCAGCAATTTGTTAAAGAAGAAGAAAAATCGTAATACGATTTTTTTTACTGAGACGGTCAAATTTATTTTACCGAATAAATTTATCCCGCATTAACGGGCAGTAAGACTCTCACCTCAAAATTCAGCTGGAGCACAGAAGTTAGGTGGGAGGTCAACTGCCCATAAACGCCCTATTGGTTCAACTAATAATCAGTGGGATGAACAAAACCCCACTGATTAAAGTTTCACTTTATTATAAAGGAGTAGATTAAATGGACATATTAAAAAACCGGAATTTCCTCTTATTATTTTTAGGGAGAATTTTTACAAACATAGGAGATAGCTTGTATTATGTAGCGGCGATGTGGCTCGTATATAAACTGAGTGGTAATCCTTTTTATTCTGGATTGGCTGGTTTCCTTACACTATTACCTTCTGCACTTCAATTTTTTACCGGTCCATTCGTTGATAGATGGTCAATAAAAAACACCCTCGTCATCACACAAGTTTTGCAATGCATTCTTATTTTAATCATTCCTATTACACACTACTTCGACCTACTAACAGTCCAACTACTACTCATCATCATGCCAATCGTAGCCTTTATTGAACAATTCGCCTATCCCGCACAATCAAAAGCTTTACCACTTCTACTGCATAAAACACAATTATTAAAAGGAAATTCACTCTTCTCATTTGCATATCAAGGCATTGATTTAATTTGTACGACTCTTTCTGGAATATTAGTAGCACTATTTGGCGCAATCACTTTATATGTGATCGACTCTTTTACATTTGCGATTACCGCCCTGTTGTTCTTTTCATTAAAAATCCCAAAACAAACTGAAGCAGACACACCACTTTCAACTAAGCAATATTTCTCTGATTTAAAAGAAGGCTTTTCAATCGTTTTTCGTTCATTGATGGGCGTCTTCTTAATCGGTTCCGTTGTCGCTAATTTTTCAATTGGTATGACGATGGCAATACTCCCTTCTTTCGCTGATTCTTTAGGCGGTGTGAAATTATATGGTTTCTTTTTAGCCGCTATATCCGCCGGTTGTTTAATTGGAGCACTATTCAGTTCATGGGTTGGTAAATATAATGTTGGCCGTGTCTCCATTATTAGCTTTGCCACTGGTGCTTTCTTTTGGTTTCTCTCTACGGTTGTACCGTTTCAATGGTTATCTATTTTTTTATTCGGCTTAGCTTGGATACCAATTGGTGCGACCAACATATTATTTGCGACTATTGGTCAAATTGTAATTCCAAACCAATATCTTGGGCGTATCAATTCAGTCACACGGAGTATGGGCACAATTGCTATGCCGCTTGGCTCTTTAATTGGCGGATACACTGCGAATGTATATAGTAGCCAAATCATTTTTGCGCTCGCTAGCATCGGGATTTTATTCATCTCCCTCGTATGGCTGCTTCATCCAAAATTACGGGCTTTGCCGAAAGCTGATGAAATTACGGCGGATACTTTTGAGCTTCGGTTTAAGGAAGAACAGGTGAAAGGTACTGCTTTGTAACAGAAAGAGAATATTTTCTTTCTGTTACAAAGCTCAAACAAGCATAACCCTATTCGAAATTTCGAACGAGGTTATGCTTGTTTACTTTTTGATGCAAAATAGCACCCTTTAATGGAATAACTAATACGTTCCGTTAACGCTTTGCTGGCCATGCCCCCTGCATTTTCCTTAATTGAATAATTTGGCCTGTATGATAAGCATCATGAAGCATGATGTCCAGTAATTTCTCTTCAAGTGAATTTTGTTCAAGCTCTTTTTCAGAAATCACGCTCAATACCTGTCTTAAATTACGCTGAGCATTTTCAGAACGTTCAACGACTTCCTTCCATTCCGTGTCATCATTAGATTGCTTAGTAAGATAAAAAGTGTCATTACCGTCAAGGTTATGTGCCCATCCATGACCTTCCAAGTTTGCAGCAAGCCTCTCTTTGTAATAAATGAGATGATTAACGTTCTCCCAAATGGTATTCGTTTCCTCACCAGATGGTTTCCACATAGCCTGTTCGGCTGTAAGTCCTTCTATAGCATGTTTAAACGGTGCATACCAACTCTCTTTATCGAATGTTGAATCTAGTGCGTTTAATAACAAGTCAGTTCGTTTCAAATTAATTTCCTCCCTACACGGTTCAAGTTTTAACACAATCCTTATAACTCTGTAGAGATTCTACATTTTTAAATAAACTTCCTGCTAATCTTATGCCACAAATCGGTCCAATTATGTAATTAAAATGACTCCCATTCTTTCACTTTACACGTATACTAGCGCCCCAAAAAAGAAGAGGCCGTTTCCAAACAGCCTCTTCCATCTATTTCGGAAGCTCCACCCGAACAGTAGTCCCTTCCCCTTTCGTGCTATACACTGAAACGTCTCCGTTATGCAGTTCCACAATCTTCTGCACAATCGATAATCCTAAACCACTACCTTCTACGTTTCTCGCTCTTGCCGTATCTACTTTGTAAAAACGATCAAATATACGGTCCATCTCTTCTTTTTCCATACCAATTCCGTTATCAGATATAGAGATAATGACACTAGACTCTAACTCTTCGACGAAAAACTCAATCGTCCCACCATCGTTTGAAAACTTAATGCTATTCGTGAAAATGTTACTCCATACTTGATGAAGTAAGTTTTCATCACCTTTTATAGTGATATCTGGCACATCAAATTCAACGGCGATATCTTTTTCCCGCCATTTCCACTCAAGCATAAAAATGACGTCTTTAATTTGCTTCTGTAGATTGAATTCTCTTATTTGTAGAACCTTTTCCTCTTTATCTAATGAAGCGAGCGTAAGTAACTGTTTACATAAACTAGACATTCGCTTACTTTCACCCTCAATAATTTGTAAGTAATGATTTCTTTCTTCCTCACTCATCTTTTCTGTTTGCAACGTCTTTGAAAAACCTTGTATGGAAGAAAGTGGCGACTGAAATTCATGTGAAACGTTCGAAACGAATTCTTGTCTCATTTCATCTAGTTCTTTAATACTCTTCGTCATCTTTTGGAAGCTTGTAGATAACGTTCCTATTTCATCTTTTCGTTTTACGTCTAATTCAATTTCATATTCCCCACTCGCAATTTTTTGCGTAGCCTTCGTAAATTTACGAATGGGACGAACGATGTAACCTGCTGCAATCGCTATAAAAATAATACTTAGTAAAACGATAAACCCAAGTAATACCGCTAAGAAAATTCGCATCTCGCCAAATTGTTGCTGAATGTCAGGGCGAATGAATAAAGCGTACTGTTTATCACCGTGTTTTACCGGGACACCGACGCTATTAATTAATTCATTATCGAAAAATCCTGTAATGAAAAGGCGCGTTGGATAAGTAGAAACACCATTAAATGTCTCCCCCTGCAATACTTTATGAACGGTATCATCACTTATTGTCGTCTTACGAAATGCATTTCCGATACGCTTTCCATTCTTTTGATCATCGACAATATAAATTTCATATCCTAGCTTCGCAATAGACCGTAAGTATGCCTCTTGATTTTCTTCACTTTGCTTTTCATATAACGATTTTACTTCTTCAGCATACTTTAAAATCTTTTCACTATTATACGGTTTTAACTTCACTTGATAATATACGTTCGTTAATAAAAAGCCTATAATACTACTAAGTAGCATAATGCCGACCGTCATAAATACAAATCTAGAATATAGTGATTTCATCTTATTTCAGCTCCAACTTATACCCGAGGCCGCGCACCGTTGTAATTTGAAAATCATCCGTTCGTTTTGAAAAACGATCTCTTAATCGCTTTACATGAACGTCAACCGTTCGTTCATCCCCTTCAAAATCCATTCCCCATACTAATTCAATTAATTCTTCCCTTGAAAATGTTCTTCCAGGATAACTAGCCAGTTGCGATAACAATTCAAATTCCTTCAGTGGAAGCAAAATCGTTTGTCCGTTACACTTCACTTCAAAGCCTTTTCGGTCAATTGTTGTACCGTGCAACGTAATAATATCAGCACTCAGCATTTGATAACGACGAAGTAATGCTTTCATACGGAAAATGACTTCAGCTGGCTCAAATGGTTTTACGATATAATCGTCTGTACCAGAAATGAATCCTTTTTCTTTATCCACTAACTGGTCTTTCGCAGTTAATAAAATAACAGGAATATCATGATACTTACGAATTTCTTCACATAACGTATAACCATCAACAAACGGCATCATAATGTCTACAATCGCAAGATGAATATTTTCCTTCTCTAATACTTCTTGCGCTATCTTTCCATCTTCAGCCTCAAAAACTTTAAACCCCTCTTTTTGTAAATGATAATGCAATAACTCTCTAATATGTTTATCATCATCAGCTAATAAAATATGTATCATCTTCATTAAACCCTCTCTCGTTCATCCTTCTACATCACTACATTAAGAAACAATTGGATTTTTTGCAAGAAAAAGAAAAACAGAATTTATAAGTTCTTGGTGGATTGAAGAAGGTTTCAAAAACAGTCAGTCTTCAAATGTATAAGTAATTTAAAGAAAAGGATTCCTTAGAAGATACTTTTGTTATCATTATGGTCAGCTGCTTTATTTTTCTTATAACTTGATGACGTACTCTGGTGTACGAATAAGTGATCTATTACTTTTTTAGTAAGTGGTATAAAGAAATTCAGTAATAACCCACCTAAACAAACAGTTAATATAGTTCCAACACCAATTGGTCCATGTAAAATCGTTGCCATTATTAAGAATATAAGGTAAATAAATGTTCGTGCTATAAAAATATTCGTTCTAGTTAATTTTTGTATGATTAAAGTTAATCGGTCAATTGGAATGGGAGCAAAATTTGTTTGTAAATATATTGCAGTTCCTAATCCTGTAATAACTAATCCGATTCCAAAATAAATCATTTTACTGTACCATATTTCAGGTGTAATTAAATCGCGTAATAAAAATAGCCACACATCAATACCAATACCCGTTATGAATGCTGTTAACAACCCTAGTACCTCTGGTCTTTGTCTTTTTAATTTCGAATTACAACATATTAATAATAAAGCTATTATTATTTCCCAGCTTCCCACAGTAAGCCCCACATTTAAAGAAAGTCCTACTAAAAGTGCATCAAAAGGTGAAGTGCCAAAATCTGATTGTATTGTGACAGAAATACCAAGGGTTAATATTAAAATTCCTAATACATAAAAAACATACTTCATTTTAATCAACCTCTTCATCGTCATTTTTGTTGCATTTACAATAAAAATATTTTATATTAAATGTAACTTCAAATTGTTGCATTTGCAATAAAAACAAAAGATAAGGAGTTCATTATGAAAGAAATTCTTCGTGAAATTGGCATGATTGCAAGAGCATTAGATTCTATTAGTAATATAGAATTTAAAGAATATGAGCTTACAAAAGGTCAGTATTTGTACCTTGTGCGAATATGTGAAAACCCAGGAATCATTCAAGAAAAGCTATCTGAGATGATAAAAGTAGATCGTACAACCGCAGCCCGTGCTATCAAAAAGCTTGAAATCAATGGATTTATCGAAAAGAAAGAAGATGAATCTAACAAGAAAATCAAAAAACTTTTCCCAACAGAAAAAGGGAAAAATGTCTATCCTTTTATTAAAAGAGAAAACGATTATTCAAATACTGTTGCATTAGAGGGATTTTCGGAAACAGAAGCGGAAACTATTTCTAATCTTCTTCAAAGAGTAAGAAAAAATATAGAAAAAGATTGGGAATTTGTAAAAAAGGGAAATAAGAGAAATTATTGATTATATAAAGGAGCGAACTATTCAAATGACTACACATATAGAAAAGTGCACCCTTGAAGATATACACAGACTTCAAGATATTAGTTATGAAACATTTAATGAGACTTTTAAACATCAGAATTCACCCGAAAGTATGAATCACTATTTGGAAAAGGCATTTAACTTAAAACAATTAGAAAAAGAATTATCCAATATCTCTTCTCAATTCTTTTTTGTCTACTTTAACGATGAAATTGCTGGATATTTAAAGGTCAATATTGATGATGCTCAGTCTGAAGAAATGGGAAATGAATCACTTGAAGTAGAGAGAATTTATATAAAGAGCTCCTTTCAAAAACATGGTCTTGGTAAATATCTACTAAATAATGCTATTGAAATTGCAATAGAACATAATAAAAAGAATATTTGGCTAGGCGTATGGGAGAAAAATGAAAATGCTATTGCTTTTTATAAGAAATTAGGTTTTGTACAAGCTGGCTCTCATTCCTTTTATATGGGCGATGACGAACAAGTTGACCTTATAATGATCAAAACACTCATATAACTTTTTTTGAAAGGTGGGCTATTATGTATATTCCAAAGTATTTTAAAGTCACAAATGTTGATGAAATTTGGGATTTTGTTCAAAAAAACTCTTTTGGAACAATCGTCACAACTAAAAAAGAGAAACCAATCGCAACTCATTTGCCCTTTGGATTAACTAAACAAGGTGATGACTATTTTATTACTGGACATATGGCTTATGGGAACCCCCAGTGGAGAACATTTGAAACCTGCGAAGATGTTCTTGTAATGTTTCAGGGACCGCACTCTTACATCTCTTCTTCTTGGTATGAAAATGAAGAAGTTCCAACATGGAATTATCAAGCCGTTCATATATATGGTAAAGCAAGTATTTTAGATAAACAGGAATTAATAGATGAATTAACAACAATGTTGAAAAAATATGAAGAACATCGTGAAAATCCAATATTATGGGATAAACTTTCCCCCACTCTCTTAGAAAATGAACTGAAAGGGATAGTTGGGTTTAAAATTAAAGTAGGAGACATCCAGGCTGCATATAAATTAAGTCAAAATCGGAATGAGAGGGATTATAGTAATATTATTGATAAATTGTACGATGAAGGAAATCCAGATGCGAAACAAATGGCAAAACTCATGGGGAATAGATTAAACAATCACATATAATTCATTGTAATTCAACTCTCACATTTCAAAATTAAAGAAAAGACTGGAGGGCTTTATCGGCAGTTTTCTTTAGAACGTAAAAGATTGAGCTTAAAGTGCATGGGGGTTAATTATAAATATAGATCCATTAGAAAAGAATCTATTTTGAAAAAAGATTATTCAAAATAGATTCTTACGTTTTAGTATTAAGATTATTTTAATCAAAAATAATTTCTAAGCCTTCGAAATATCAACAAATCCTTCTCCGAACACATCACGAACATCGTGTATAGCGATGAACGCCGCCGGATCCGTAGTTTGAACAATCCGCTTTAGCTTCACTACTTCTTGCTTATTAATAACAACATAAAGAATTTCCTTTGGAGTTTTCGTGTAATAGCCATGACCTGAGTACACAGTAACCCCTCTGCCCATTAAGGTAGTTACCTTCCCAGCTATTTCATTCGGGTTATCAGAAATAATCGTAATGGCTTTCTTCGGATTTAAACCTTCAATTACAAACTCCATCACTTTCGTTGCTACATATAGCATAATAATTGTTATCATCAGTTTTTCTGCACCAATGATGAAATAAGATGAAAACGCAACAATTAAATCGAAGAACAGTAGACCGTAGCTAATGCTCCAGCCTAAATATTTATGCGTCATCCTTGCTAAGATGGTAGTACCTGCAGTTGTTCCACCAACGCGAATAATAAGACCAATCCCGCACCCAATAAATATTCCTCCGAAAATGGCATTTACAAGCATTTCATCCGAAGCAATCGTCCAGCCTTCTGTCAAATGAAGAAATAGCGAGTTCGTAACTACAGCGATAATCGTATAAATTGTTGTAATCTTATTTAAAAACTTATAACCGGCTATTAACAAAATCGCATTTAAAATTAAGTTAACTAAGCCCGGTGACCATTCAAATAAATAGTACGTAATAATCGTGATACCTGTTACCCCACCCTCACCAAACTCGTTCGGGATAACAAACAAATTAACACCTAACGCAAAAAGAAATGCACCGATAATAATAAAAATAATGTCTGTCGTTCTTTTTTTCATACAGTACCTCACTTCTTATGTAAATATTTATTCTGCCATAAACTCTCACTATTATATCGTGGAATATTCAAATCGAACAGTGGTTTGTTTTTATTTTAATATAAGATAAAAAATCAACATTATTTATTATGTACTGCAAATAAAGTTTTGATTTCAACCGTAATTTACTCTTAAAAAGAAATGCTAAACATTGACTTGCACAAATTTCAAATAAAAAAGTACCCATCTAATTGTCATACGCAATGAGAATTAGATGGGTACTGCATGATACATTTAGTTTTTACATGTATTGTTTGGAGAAAATTGCAAATAACGACCTATACTCGCCTTATTAAGACCAAATCCATACATCATCATTATTTTCAGCGTTCGTCTTTGCTTCATGAACTTTTTCAATATGATCAACTGTGTTCCAGTTAATAGAAATACCACCCCAGCCCACATACTCCATATCAATTTTCACTTTCTCACCCACATTAAATACTTGTCCCTTTGTTAAGAAAACATCAATAATATCTTTCTTCCCATTTAGCGATGGATACTCAACTACAACATATTTAGTAGCACCGTCTCCCTCATCTTCCATCGTTCCTACTTTTGATACTTCTCCAATTACATAATTAGGTGAGCCATCTTCTTTCATGTGCATACCTAACTTGTTTGTTGTATTTTCAACTGCAGTTGCAACCATATATTCTGTAAAATTACGCATCATAGATCCAGTAGCTTTTACTTCATCTCCTACTTTCACATTTGAAAATGAATCAATATACACACTAACAGGTTCTTCGTATTGCTTAGATTTTACGACAATTACACCGTTATCTACTTCTACTACTCGTCCTTCTAACGTCGAGAAGTTCGATTCAATAGAAGCTGCACTCGCTTTTGTTACTTCTAGTCCTGGTAAATTTGTTCCTGATAATGCTGCGATCCCTAAAGCACCTGCTAAAATTATTTTTTTCATACCCATTATGAAACATCTCCATTCATGATGATTGTATTTGTTTGATTGGTATCGACCAACCTGTAATCATTATAGTTACAGGTTGTGAAAATAACAACCGTTTTCCTCATGCAATGTTGCATACTGTAATTTTTAAATATACAACAATGAGTCTAGATTCTCGAGTTACAGCAGGTGAAATTGTTGATGATGAAGAAGCTAATGTTATGCATCATATTTTTCAGCGCTACGATTTGTATAGCCGTAGTTCATTACATTATGTAGGAGCGGGATTCATATGTTAATAAAACCAAAGAGATTACAGCCAGGAGATATCGTGGCGACAGTAAGTCCTTCATGGGGAGGAGCAGGTGATTCTGAAATAAGATGGCGATATGAGCAAGGAGTAAAAAGATTAGAAGAGGTTTTTCGTCTTACGGTTATCCCAATGCCAAATAGTTTAAAAGGTAGCGAATACCTTTATAACAATCCAGAGGCTCGTGCGGAAGATATAATGACTGCATTTAAAGATACACGCGTGAAAGCAATTATCGCGAATATTGGTGGTGAAGATAGCATCCGGTTACTCCCCTATATAGATTTTAATGTGATACGCGAAAACCCGAAAATTTTTATGGGGTACTCTGACGTTACTATTTCACATTTATTTTGTCATAAAGCAGGCCTTTCCTCTTTATACGGTCCAGCAATTTTGACTGATTTTGCTGAAAATGTAGAGATGGATCCATATACAGTTGAAATGGTAAATCGAACTCTCTTTTCAAATGAAACGATTGACGAAATTCAACCAGCTCATGAATGGACGAGTGAGCGTTTAGAATGGATAGAGAGTAATAAGGATACAAGACGTACGATGCAGCAAAACAAAGGATATGAGCTACTTCAAGGCTCTACTACTGTACAAGGGCGTTTAATTGGTGGTTGTATAGAAGTACTGGAATTTGCAAAAGGAACGGAACTTTGGCCTGAGAAAAAACATTGGGAGAATAGTATCCTTTTCTTTGAAACCTCTGAAGATCATCCGGAACCAAGTTATATAAAATATTGGTTACGAAATTATGCAGCGCAAGGTATTCTGCAAAAAGCAAAAGGTATCATCTTCGGTAAACCGAAAGATGAACAATATTATGAAGAATATAAACATGAAATACTGCTGGTTATGAAGGAACATCATTTAGAAGATTTACCGATTCTTTATAATTTAAATTTTGGCCATACCGAGCCAAAGTTTATTTTACCTTACGGCGCGTTGGCAGAAATTGATTGTGAAAATGTATCTTTTTCTATTTTAGAGAGTGGCGTGGAATGAATAAAAACACTCCTATGAGATATGTCTGTGAATTGGTACTTTTTAAAAGTATATAATTGGAGGGAGATTACGTGTATGGAAGTAACATTTACAGTAAGTAAATGGGATGAAAAACCAATCGATGATACTAGAAAAGATTTCCCTATTAATATTGCACATGTCGAATATGATATTGATGGTGAATTAAAAGGAAAAGCTTTTGTTGAATACTTCTTATATTATTTAGACTCAAATATAAATGATGGTCACTTAGCTACTGCTAAAATTTCTGGATTTTTACACTTTGAAGGAATTTATAAGGGGCAACAAGGGACATTTACAGCTATAGAGCAAGGAATATTTGATAAAGGAAATTTAGATTCCCCAGGAACAATTATTAAAGCTACTGGTAACTTAGAAAATCTGAGAGGGTCCTATAATTATCAGTTTACAGGTCAAACCAGTAAACTAATTTTAGAGTTGGAATTTTAGCAAAATATCCTATAATTTAGTGGAAAAGACATTTCTTGTAATACTAGGAATGTCCTTTTTGTTGACGAGCTAGTACGTTATAGTCACCACCAATTTTTATAGGCAGCGTTGATGTTAATAGTCCTTGTACAACGAATCTCCCTTGCTCATCTGGCGTAACATGATGAACACCTTCATCTTTCGATACTTCCGTAAATAGCGCAACATCTTCTTTTGTAAACGTTCGTTCAAAGGTGATTTTTTCGCCTACTTGTAATTTCATCCCATGCGCCTCCTCAAAAACTCTTTTAAAATAAGAAAAACCGAAACTATAATCATTTCGGTTTTTCAATCTAAAGAAGTCTATTTATTTTAATGAATGTACAAACAACCCGCTGCGCAGTTTAGGTTCAAACCACGTTGATTTTGGCGGCATAACTTCTCCAGCGTCTGCGATTGCTAATAAAGCTTCCATTGATGTCGGATATAATGCGAATGCTGCTTTATATTCACCGCTCTTTACAAGGTGTTCTAGTTCTTCTAATCCGCGGATTCCTCCGACAAAATCGATGCGTGAATCAGAACGCGGATCATGTATTTCAAGTACTTGACTTAATAAATGATCTTGCAGGATAGATACATCTAAACCTCTAACAAGATCATTCGCATCAAATGTTTCTTCTTTCACAGTAAGCTTATACCACTTCTCATTTACATACATACCAAATGTTTTTGGCTCATTTGGTTTATACGGAGAAACAGGTGCTTCTTCTACATAAAAGTACTGCGTAATTTGATTTAAAAACTGTTCCTCTGATAAGCCATTTAAATCTTTCACAACTCGGTTATAGTCCCAAATCGATAATTCATCCTGAGGGAATAATACAGATAGGAAGAAATTAAACTCTTCTTCTCCTGTGTAATTCGGATATTGTTCTCTTCGCATGATCCCTACTTTTGCAGCTGATGCAGAGCGGTGATGTCCATCTGCAATGTACAGGTTAGGAATATCTTCAAATAAGTTTACTAAACTTGCAATTACTTCTTCATCAGCTATTTTCCAAGCAACGTGCCTAACGCCGTCTTCTGCTGTAAATGTATAGATTGGCGCATGTTCTTCTTTCCAGCTGGCAATGAAATGCTTTATCTCTTCTTTTGTACGATACGTTAAAAAGATAGGACCCGTATTTGCATCACACACATCTACGTGACGAATACGATCTAGCTCTTTTTCATGACGCGTTCTCTCATGTTTTTTAATTGTATCATCTTCATACTCATCAATAGATGTACAAACGACAAGGCCTGACTGCGTTCTTCCCTGCATCGTCAGTTCATAAATGTATAACGCTGGCTCTTCGTCTTGAATGAACACTTCTTCTCGTATAAATCGATTTAAATTTT
>NZ_JAKUFY010000125.1:0-15555 GCF_022663675.1 Bacillus cereus group sp. BfR-BA-01355 | reverse complement strand
TTCTAATAATATTATTATACCTAAAATAAGTAATATGTTTAATTATGAAAATGCAAATCTTATATATCGATTTTTAGCTGATGTTGGTGCTCTATACAGTGGAATATGGGGAAATATACATCATCATTTTTATGATAGTCACGTATATCCTAAGATAGTCTATAAAAATATTGTTGTTTCTCCAAAGCGATGGATTTTCCATCATACATTTACTCAAAAGATGTCTGAAGAAGAATTCATCTCAGTTTTCTTAGATTGGTGTACTAGAAATAACATCACAAATTATATTTACCTCGCCGAGTATGATAATAAATTATTGCTAAATATAAAAAATGAATTACATTTAAGTATAATTTTTCAAGAATTCTCAAAGTTAAAGATGAATGATAGATTAAGCCTTTTTGAATGTGAAGAAGATATATTTGTTTCTTCAAATAAACGCTTTGAAGAATGTGTCTTTAGTTTTAGGCAAACCGATCGAAAAAAAATTACATTTACTAATTCTTTAAATAGAAATTATCAATACATTAATGATATGAACCGTGTAAAGTTATTAGGAAGCGATTGGATTTCTTTGCGTGTAAACTATGTGGATTCCAGAGTTGAAGAGTTTTTATCTTGTGGATATAAAGAATTTTATAAACACAATAAAGATATCAACAAGATTGAAAAAGGATTTTTCGTTCGCTATGCAGATCCTACTCCGCACCTAAGAATACGTTTTAAGCTTTCGAAAAATGAAAAGTATAATACATTTTTAGGTAATATTACTGAATGGTTAACAAATGAGAGAGAAAAGGGGTTAGTCAATGACTTTCATTTTGTATCATATAACCCTGAAATAGAAAGATACGGGAATTTTTTAATTGATAAAGCTGAAGATATTTTTAGTATAGACTCATTAATTGTAGCAGATAGCTTTGAAGGAGATGTACCATTAAACAGGGAACTGTTTTGTTGCTTAAACATTATGAGTATCCTAAAAGGATTTAATTTAAATTTTGCAAGTCAATTGGAAATTTTAAATATGGCTATAGACCCTAAAATGTATAAAGAAGCCTATCGAGAAAATAAAGCAAACCTAGATCCTATTATTACAAACATATATGATTATATTGAGATTCCGATGAGTGAAAAGCTTATTATTCCTACTACATTTAATGATAGAGACAATGTTATAAGAAAATATGCGGAACTTATAGATGCAAATGAAGATGTTCTTACTAATGTGAAATCTGATATTATTGCGAGTATCCTTCACATGCATTGTAACCGCTTAAATGGAATAAACAGAGATTTAGAGAATAAAATTTTAGGTATGTGTTATCATACCATAAAAAAATATATGAATCTGATTAAATATAAATACAATGTATTAGTATGAGGGGTTATCAAATGACTATTAAACTAAATGAAAATGAATTAAAGACATTAAATGAGATTAATCAAAAGTTAATTAAATTGTATAGTGACTTTGAGAAGGTTGAAAGCTATATTAACGATTCTGCTTCTCCTGGGCTTGAGGCTATAGAACTAGCTTCTCTTGCTGGAGGATATGCTGGAATAGCTTTAGCCTTAGGAGTTTCTGATGATGTATCATCCAATCAAAGTACGGATGAAATTTCATATGAGTATATAAAGAGATGCATAGCAATTATTCAAAGCAACCCTACATACTCATTTTCTTTATTTTCTGGGTTAACAGGAATTTTAATTTCATTAAAGTTTAACTCAAAAAATGGACAAAGATATAAAAATATAATTGAACAACTTCTACAAGTAATTACACATAATTATAAGGAATCATTAAGTATAAGCCAGGCTAATCTTATTAACAATACAGTAACTACTGATGATTTCGATGTTATATTAGGGTGGTCAGGTATATTAAGGACCCTTCTGGAATTTGATAATGATCTATATGATACAGAATTAAATAAGATTATTGAAGATATATCGCTATATCTCATCAAATTAGGGGCATTTACAAATGATTCTAAACCGTGTTGGTTTATTGAATATGCACAATTAAGTGATATTGAAAAAGAAACTTTTGTAGGGGGGTTCTACAATAATGGGATGTCACATGGCATATCAGGAGTATTAGCAAGCCTTTCTATCTTATATATAAAAGGTTATAGATTTAATGAGTTAGAGAGCAGTATTAATAATATCAGAACGTGGTTGTTACAAAATATTTTAGAACATAGAGGCGTAGAATATATTCCTAATGTTACGGTAGATAATACTAATACGTTTAATCACCGAGATGCTTGGTGTTACGGAACTCCTGGTGTATCCACTGCTCTTTTTATTTCTGCTATGACAGATGAGAATCTGTATATTAAAGAAAAATCCATAGAACTTTTTAAAACCTTTTTAAAGAGAGCTAGTGAGGAACACAAACTTATATCCCCTACTATCTGTCACGGTTTTGCGGGTATTCTAATGTTATGCATAAGATTGATAGAATATGGTGTAAGTGACCCAGAGATATTAGAAATAGCAAATAATGTTTTTCAAAAATTAATGAGTTTCTACAAAGAAAATGAATTGATATTATTTCCTGATTATGAAATAATTGAAAATAAACGAGTTGAAATTCATAAAATTGGATTATTAGAGGGGGTAACGGGTATATTTCTTATCATTCAATCTTTGCTTCATGACAAGAATGAATGGGATCAAATATTTCTAATCTCGTAACGTTTAACAAATTAAAGCAACAGGAGGGATTCGTGATGATTGAAATTTTAAGGACACTAGTTAATTTTTTAATTGCTCTATTTTCAGGAGAATTACCTGGGATATATTATATTTGGATTATTGCTCTATTAATAGTTCAAATAATCCAGTCTACGCTAAATTATAATCTCTTCAATAAAAAAGAAAAATTTTCTAAGTATACAATGGAAGGGTTATTGGCTTTTCTAATTATATTGATTGGAAGCATGTTATTATCTAAGTTACTTGCTTTCATAATAGAAGACTCAGTTATTAATAAGACAGAGTTAACACATTATTTTGTCTCTCTTATAGTATTAACTATATTTGTGGCTATAGGCTGTATTAAAGAGTTAATACGGCATACCATAAAAAATAGTAATATGTCTCTTGTAACATTTATAATCGTTTCCTTAATAGCTAGTATACTTTCATTTAAATTATTATTACCTTTAACAGGCGGTTCTTTTACGCTCTCTAAGTCTTTTATTAATACTTTAATTATTGTAGTTACTGGGATAATTGTTCTACTAGTTAGTATGGAGGAGAAATATGTAGATGAAGAATAATTCATTAATTAAGACCTTAAAGATTGTCAATTGGCCAATCGCAAAGGTTATAATTGCAATTTTTATATCTATTGTCTCTGTTTTTGTGAGTCTACTTGTTCCTATATATATAAAAGAAATAATAGATAAAATTGATTTTACAAATCTCCCTATTAAAATAATTTTATTAGTCATCTCGTTTTTTATTATCGCATCTTTTTTACAAGGGTTATCACAGTACCTCCTGAGCTATATTGGAGAGCTTACTATAAGGGATTTACGTAAAAACATGTGGGAATATATAATTAATTTGCCTGTTAAATATTATGATAATAAGGAAACAGGCCAAATAATGAGTAGATTAATTGAGGATAGTTCTATAGTTAATAATTTTGTTTCTATGAAACTGCCTATTATGTTATCGCAATTAATTTTATTTTTTGGAGCTTTGGGCCTAATGATTTACATGGATTGGAAAATAACACTTTTTATGTTAATAACAGTAGTTGTCACTACTGTTATTATTATTCCATTAGGCAATAAGATTTATGTTATATCTACTAACCATCAACAAACTATTGCCGAATTTAGTGGCATCTTAAGTAGAGTATTATCAGATATAAGACTGGTTAAGATAGCGAATGCAGAAAATTTAGAAATTAAACGTGGAAATGATAAATTAGAAAGACTTTTTGGATTAGGCATAAAACAATCAAAATTGTATTCCTTTATTAACCCTTTAATTACTTTAATTATAATGTTCACTATTATTGGTATACTAAGTTACAGTGGTTATAGATTATCTGTTGGTACTCTTTCTACAGGAACATTAGTAGCTTTATTGTTTTATCTATTACAAATAATAGAACCTTTAACTGGTTTGAGTAGTTTTTTTACAGATTATAAAAAGACTTTAGGGGCTACTGACAGGATACAAGAAATTTATAAAAATCAATTAGAGAATAAAGCTGGTTATGCTCCATCGTATGAGCAAGATATAAGTTTTCAAAATGTATCATTTTCTTATGGTGAGAAGGAAATATTAAAAAACGTAAATTTTTTAGCTGAAAGAAATAAGGTAACTGCATTTGTAGGCCCTTCAGGAGCTGGAAAAAGTACAATTTTCTCTCTATTAGTGAAATTGTATGAGTGCCAAGATGGAAATATAAAATATGGCGATCAGTCTATTAATAATATCGATTTAACTTTATGGAGAAGTAAAATAGGATACGCAATGCAAAATGCTCCAGTTATGAATGGAACTGTTCTCGATAACATTACTTATGGACTAACAAGATCTTATTCTATGAAAGAAATTCACACAGTCGCCCAAATTGCAAACGCACATGAATTTATTATGAATTTGGAAAATCAGTTTGATACTTTAGTTGGAGAAAGAGGAATTCTATTATCTGGGGGACAAAAACAGAGATTAGCTTTATGTAGAGTATTTTTACATAATCCAGAAATCCTATTGCTTGATGAGGCTACGTCTAGTTTAGATAGTGAAAGTGAAAAACATATTGAGAGAGCTATAAATTATGTGAAATCTAATAAAACAACACTCATCATTGCGCATCGTTTATCTACCATCATGGCTGCTGATCATATTATTTTCCTTGATGATGGCAAAATAACAGGTCAAGGTACTCATGAGGAACTATTGAATACTCATGAACGTTATAGGGATTTTGTGACTTATCAAACAATTAAATAGTATATTGATAGAATTTGCCGGCTTCCATACTTTGAGAATGGAAGCTCTTTTAATGAATAAATTATTACTTGTTTTTTGTATGAGAAGTAAATTTTAATGTTAGCATCATTTTAATTGTAAAAGAACAAGAATATGGTATATATTTATTAGATTTCATTATTATTTCTAATTTTAATAAGCTTTTCTATATATGTCAGCTATCTAAAAACCTAGATGTAATAAAATTAATAAGTACTTTCAATTTTTTTTGAAATAAAAAGGTTGTCAAAGCTCTTTAATATAAATTAAAGTTGTTCCATATTTTTGTTATGATGCAATCAATCCTTAGCGTGGGTTATATGTCAGTGCGTTTGTGGTACCCCTTATAAAAAATTGAGAGTACTTAGGGGTCTTATAAATAAAAAGTAAGAATTTTCACTTTAGCCCCGTCTTGTAATTTATCTATTTTTTATATGCAGAAAAACAAAGATAATCTGAAGAGCATCAAAAGGAAAGAATTGCGTTAATATTTAGTTTTAAGAAGATTTCGCTCTTTATTATCATTTTTTTGTTATCCGGAAGGTTTGGGAATGATTATGATATAATAAAATTCAAGTACAATAAGGGGGATTAATTAAATGATTTTTCAAAGCATGATAACAGCTATTATAGAAAAATTACAAGAGACGGTGAATCCCTATTGGATAATTGTGTTTGGATCAACGGCTGAGAACAGAGAACGAGAAGATAGTGATATTGATATAGCTTATGTAAGTGACACAACATTAGGGAACTATGAACGTTTTTTATTAGCACAGGAGTTAGCTAACATTGTTCATAGAGATGTTGATTTAGTTGATTTATCCGAAGCTTCTACAGTTTTTCAAGCTCAGATTATACATACAGGAAAAACAATATTTTGTTCGGATGAAAAACGTAAGGTTATTTTTGAAATGAAAACCTTAAAAATGTATTCAAAATTGAATGAAGAACGACAGGTAGTATTTGAAGATATAAAGAAAAGAGGTTCTATATATGAAGAATGAGGTTATTTTAAATAAAATTTCTACAATAGAGCGTTGTATAAAAAGAATCCAAGATGTGTATGGAAATGCCCCTGAAAATTTAGAGGACTTTACAAAACAAGATTCAATAATATTGAATATACAAAGAGCTTGTGAAGCGAGTATTGATTTAGCAATGCATATTGTTGCGGGAAAAAAATTAGGACTACCCCAATCTAGTCGAGAGGCCTTTGATTTATTGGTTACAGCAGGATTACTTAGCGCTGATCTAGCAAATAAGTTAAAGGCGATGGTTGGATTTCGTAATATTGCCGTTCATGATTATCAAAGTGTAAATTTAGATATTGTTCGTCAAATTATTGAAAAACATTTAACTGATTTTAAACTATTTACAAAAGAAGTAATGGGGATATTGGAATTTTAGGAAAAAGAACAGAATAATAGGGCTGAGAAAGAAAGTAATTCTATGATTCCTAAAGCAGCTATTGAAACAATCACTTAATTTCGTAAGAAGAAATGCGGTCATAAGAAGAATTTGTTTATGTTGTAGTGAGGCTTTGCATGAGATGTGTAGATAATATAGTAGGGAAAATATCCATATACAATTTTATCAACAAATAAGTAACTATTTTCAAAACTAATTTTTATGCATATAATGTATACCCAAAACAAAAGAGTTTCCTTATGGAAACTTTTTTTGTTTTGGGTAAAATTATAATGGTTAATTAATATTCAGTTTTTGAAAAAAATGATGAATCATGTCAAATCATCTTCATTTACACAAACATGAACGTAGTATAAAAATGAAGCATATCCAAAATAATTAAAGGGGCTGAAAAAAATGATTAAAAAACTTATTATTAGTTCTATTGCTTTAGGTGCAACAATAGGAGTGAGCAAACCTACATTTGCTGCTACAATACATTCTCCATCACAGTTTAAAGAAACTCGAAATGTTCATGTGCAATCCCTATATTCTCCATGGCAGTATTTAGGGCAAACTTCAAGGGAACTTCAAATTAAAAGTAAGGATCCAAAAGTACTAGCTTTTGAACTAGCAAAAGAAGCACCATTTTATGAAGAAGAATTAGTAGACATATGTTCTGTAATTTTAGATGCAAATGTAGATGTTGTATATTGGACAAGTAAGGAATGGGTTAGATTTGAAGAAGGAAATTATGAATTTAAACATGAAATTAAAATTTTTAGAGATAAAGAACGTCAGCAATTAATTACGACACTAGAATCTTAGTTCTTTTACAAAAAAAGAAGCTATCTTTAGTATGCTATTCTCCCCTCATAGTAGATAGGAAAAAGAAAACACATTAACCTATTTATTATGGAGGGGATTTTTCTATGGGGTAAATTAGAATTACTTGCTATACAAAATGAAAGGAAAAGAAAATGAGTTTATACTTAAAAGAAGATATAAAACTGTTAAGAAAGAAATAGACATTTATTATTCAATTGTAAGACGTTGGATGAAATAATTCGAAACTTTAGGTATTAAAGAACTAGAAGAAGAACGTGGGAAAACAAAAGGGTTATGTTTAGGTAGAATGAAACCTAAAGGTTCGGGTACTAAGACTAAACGATTGGAAGAAGAGGATGGGATGTTAGAAAAATGAAGGAAAGTATGTCGCGAAAGTAAAACTTTTAGGATAATGCATATAACAAAGACTTCTTCATCTATGTTAAGGCCGCAAATATATACAATTTTATAACCATCAAACATTTCAAAAGAAATTAAATAACCTGAGTCCATACAAATATAGACTCAGGTGGCTTAGCTATACTTTAAAAATACTGTCTACCTGACAGGGCCCTCTCTCTGTATTATTCAAATAAACAAACTGAAACAAGACTATTAGAATTATTAGCGAATTATCCTCTCTTTAATTCTTATATCGTGTCTCTTACTTCTAACAAGTACAAACATAACTCATTAATCTATATTATCTTTAAAATATTTATAAATTTGATGCTATAAAAGCAATAGAATTATGTAATAAGTGAATCAAAAAAACAACCCAAAAAGCAGACATGGTAACCTGATATTTTTCATTCTTTTTTTTATATACCCAATAAGCATAGTTATATAAAAGTCCGATTATCGTTGTACCAACTATATAAGTGATTCCATATGGATGATTTAATCCAAATATAATTGAAGCTATTAAAATGATAAGGTAATCGCGATTTTTAATGTAAGGAATCCAACTTAATAGCCAAAATAAAAATACTTGAAAAATTACTGTTTCATATATAGGTGCCGCTAATACCCCTAATAAAACTTGAAGAATAAGGGGTGCTTCTGTTATTGGGTTTTTTTGTATTTCAGGTAAGAATAGATCTAATGGTATTACGAATAAAAATGATCCTAATAAAATAAGAAAAACAAAAGAAATGGTAGGCAAAGCAAACATAAATCTATTCATTTTTTTTAGCATATATATTTCTCCTATAATCTTTTATTACATCTATACAAAAAGTAATAAATAATTGAGTCTCTTTTTGTTTGACATGCTTTCGTCTACTGTTGATGAAAATCGTTCTTTAATTGAATTCTTGGCTTATATGTAGGTATAGCGATAAAGTAGGGATGTTTTAACACTATATTGTTAACATCAAAATATTAAAGAGCTAAGTGAGATATTAAGGTCATACCAATTTTATGATGAATACAATATCAAGCCCGTTAAGGAAATATGCTGTATAGGGCACGCTTGTACTAATTATTTTACTATATGAATATTTAAGTGCATATAGTTTTGGAGGAGTATGTATTTTTGCATTTTTTAATACAAAAGTTTTTTTATTAAAAATTTACTTACTGCGCTAACTCATATGAATTTAAGACAATTGAAGGGTAAAGGCCAAAAGAGTCCAAGTTTAGATTGTACAGGTAAATATTATAATGTTATAGAAAAATAAGGAAAAAAGTTATAAAATAGGAGATTGAATTAAACTTTCAGATTTTATTGTTCTGCAAGATAAAAATAACTAAAGATGAGGCTCTTAAAAATTCTTATCTTTAGTTAAAACTAACAATATTATAAAAAATCCTCGCTGAAGGTACTGCAACAAATCTAATTTGAAAATCTTTAGGAGATAAATATGGAATTTTAAATATTCTTAGTCGTCTATTAAACATTATAGCAATTATTATAGGCAAACCCTTTAATATCATCGATTTAGAAGAAATCAGTACAAATAGAAAAGATGAAGTAGTAGAAGTATTGCGTCTTCCTTTAAATAGATTTCCAGGAGTAGCTGGACATATAAAAGATGCGATCGCAAATGAAAAAAATTGGAACGTTTGGTTGAACGATTAGTATGTTATTTTAAAGTTTAAATTAATAACAGAAAGAGAACCTCTTAATATGTTACTACTTTGTTTTTGTATTGTTGAAAATAAGAAAGGAGAAATCAATGAAAAAATATTGGCATAAGCTATCGTTGCTTCAAAAAAATGTATTACTAACGGTATTAGTAATTCTAACGCTTGTAGGAAGTATGGGGTTGTTAAGTTTTAACATGTTTCAAAATAGTATGATGTCTATATTTGAAAGGCAGTCTTTTGAAACAGGAGAGACAATAATAAATCAATTAGATCTAGAAATAGTAAGAGATGTAGCAAAAGATCCTACAGCTCAAAGAGTGAAGAAAGAAAAATTGACAGAGCAATTAGATAAATCTATAAAAGATATGAAAAGTGTTGGGCAAACATATGTTACAGGTGCCAAGCTAAATGATAAAGCTGAATTACAAATAGTAGCTTTGGATACACAATTAGCAAATACGGTTTCTGTAAAACCAGGTGAATACTATGAGCAGCCTACTTATTGGATGAAAACATATGATAAAGTAATACAAACAAAACAGGCACAAATGACAGAAGTGTATGAAGATGAATTAGGGTTTTGGGTAACAATTTTAGAGCCAGTTACAGATGAAAATAAAAATATTATTGCAATTGTTGCAGCTGATTTGGAAGCTTCTATTATTCCTCTTACAAAGAAACACTTTATGATACAAGGTTTACTATTTATTGTAATTTCATTAACTATCGCAATTACAATTCAAATATTTATCTCACGAAACTCTCTATCGCCTTTAAAGGATTTACAAGAAGGATTACGTAAAGTTGGTGAAGGGGATTTAAGTATTAAATTGAATGAAAGATCTGATGATATAGGGATAACTAATATCTATTTTAATAACACTATTAAAAAGTTTAATAGAATTATAGATAAAGTAAGGCGGACTGCTGAACAGGTTTCGACATCTTCACAGGAATTGTCGGTAAGTACAAAAGAAAATAGCATAGCCTTTAAAGAAATTGCAAGTGCTATTACAGGATTAAATTTAGGAGCACATTCTCATGAATATGTAGTGCAAAAATGTTTAGGGATTGTTCAAGAAATGGAAATTAAGATGAAAGAAATTAAAGGAGCTTCAAAACAAGTTGGCAATGCTTTGGAAGACATGGAACAGCATTCTGTAGAGGGAAAAGATTTGATTAAGCAAACCGTGAATCAAATGAAAAGAATCCAAGATACAGTTCAGGATGTACCTTCTAGTATTTATGCATTAGAAGCACGATCTAAGGAAATTTATGAAATTCTTACTGCAATTACAATCATTTCAAATCAAACAAATTCATTAGCTTTAAATGCTTCTACTGAATCCTCATGTGCTGGAGAGATGGGGGAAGAATTTTCAGGTGTTGCGGACGAGGTACGTATATTAGCGGAAAGAACTGAGGCATCTGCAAGGGATATAGCTAAATTAATTGGTGAAATCCAGGCTGAAGCAGAGAGAGCCGTAAGATCCATACAGAAGAGTTCAAAGGAAGTAGAATCAGGAATAACACTAGTTCAAAGTAGTGGTGCTTTTTTTGAAAAGATTTCAGAATCTGCACAATCTGTTACAAATCAAATTAAAGCGACTTCGAATCATTCAAGTGACATTCTAAAAGATAATCAAACTATTGTTCAGTTTGTAAATGAATTATCACATATTGCAAATACATATGTGAATAACAGTAGTAATGTGGAGACAAGTATGAAAAAGCAAGAACTGTATGTACAAGATATTGCAGAGTTAGCAAATTCTTTAAATTGGCTCTCGCAAGAGTTACAGGGGTTAATAGGGGAATTCAAAAATAAGTAGGATAGGGGAAGGTGTAGGTATAGAGTATGACCTATACTTTTATTTATTCCTATATAAGAGATGAAAGCTTAAGTATATATGTAAAATAGCTAAACGAACAATTTTTTACATATTTTGTTGGAAATAGAGCATGATATTACCAAATTCAACGGAGGTGCTTAAAAAATGCAAATTCGCGAAAATAATAATTCAAACGAAATCTTAATAGCAGCTGCAGCAAGTGCAATTGAACAAATGAAATATGAAATCGCTCAGGAGTTTGGGGTTACACTTGGACCGGATTCAACTGCACGAGCAAATGGTTCAGTAGGTGGAGAGATTACGAAACGTTTAGTTCGTATGGCGCAAGAGCAGCTATCTGGTCAATATAAAATTCACTAAAACTAAAGGTATATCCCATTGAAGGGATATACCTTTTTAATTTGTTTTTAAAGAGGATCGTTACATTTTTTATTATTGGTTAAGTTTAGAAACAGCAAATTTAGCTGTAAAATTCATCTTCTTCATGTACGTAGAATTTACACCTGCTTGAAATTGTACAGAAATATTACCGTCTTTTTGCGCTTTAAATACGCGACCATATGGGGAATTAGCATTGAATGTGCCAATTACTTGATTATCCGCATCAAAGACCGTATAAGAAATTGGGAACCCTGAATTTTGTACAAAGACTGTAAGTTCTTCCCCTTTTTTAAGATTAAATGATTCTTTTTGAGACACTTCATAGGAACTCATAGAGTAGTATTTTGTGACTTCTTGAATTTCTAAATTCGTAGTAGCTGCACTCGCTTTTGATGCCTCAGCCCCTGGTAAGTTCATACCTGAAAATACTGCAATTCCTAGTGCACCTGCTAAAACCAATTTTTTCATAATACTATTTCCTCCTTTAATATATTATGAGATTTGAAACGAAAGTGAAAATTCCAATCCCTGAAACCATTATAGTTACAACGAGAATTATTTTCAATGGGAATTGGTATGTAATTTTGCATACACAAAGTAGCGATATAAGGTAATCTATTCAAGTTTTGAAGTCTTCTTAACAGAAGGGGAAATTTAAAAAATCATGAATGATATTGTAACTGAACTTTATATCTTTTGAGACAATTCCGTGTGCATCAAGTGAATATATTGTTAATTTTATCTGTATTCATTTTTATTATGAAATACTTTAAGGTTGATAAAGTTATATCGTGTGGAATTATTAAACAAAAATGGTGAATTATATGTTATGATAAAAAGACAATGAAGTACATCATCCTGACTTTATTGTATATGTTTAGCCTATGTATGTCGTTTGTATTAAAGATAAGAAGTCTCTTAAAAAGAGACTTCTTATTTTTTGTATGGAGGGGGTATTACAGATGATTGATTACTATCAAATGTTTTTAATTACTATGGCAGGTATTGCCTTATTTTTTTATATACAACATGCTGGAAAACCAACGAAAAGAAACAAATGGAAGTTTTTAATTGTAGTATTTTTATTTTACCTTTTGAATTATTTATTTCTTAAATTTGTATAAATAAATGTAGGAGGGGATACGTATTAAATTCTAAAATATAAGAAAAAGGAAGGTATAATCCTTCCTTTCATCATCCAGTATGTCCATGTGAATATTTAATAACATTTATGGTACTTTGAGAGCCTGTTGAAGAATTTGATCCAAAAGTTACTGTTACAACAATTAAGATACCCAGTAAGCTAACCGCTAATTTTTTCATTTTAATGCTCCTTTTTTAAAGTTTTTTTCACTGGCCTTACTAGCTTCATAAAAGTAATAGCTGGCTTTTTTATGGTTATTTTCTTTGTAAAATTTGGTTGCTAACTTTTCAGTATATTCATTTATATACTCATATAGTTCTTCGCGTTCAAAATAAGAAATTCCTTCTAAAACAGTTTTTTCTATATCAGTAGCACAACTATTTAGATTCATTTTTTCTAAAATCTTAAAGTGATGTATATATCCTTCAATTCCCAATTGAGTAGAAAGCTGCAGGCCTTTTTTTATTAATTCTTTAGCAATTTGATGTTCTCCTAATTTATAATGTTCCCTAGCTTCAATAAAAACAGCTTTATAATCGCTAGGTAGCTTCTGATTAACTTCAGATAAATAACGTAATGCTACCTCGGATAAATTCTGTGTAGCATACATAAATCCTAGATTGTGACGAACAATCAAAATATTGTATTCTAAATTTTCTTTTTGGAATGTATCCATAGCCGAAATAAAGTGTTCCTCAGCTAATTCCCACTCCTTTAAATGAGTACATGCTAATCCATATAGGTTATTACAGAAGGCAACTTTCAATTCATACCCAGGATGTTTTGAAAATATATCTTTCGCCTTCATTACATGATTAATACATAAAATCGATTTATGTGTATGACAATAGAAAATGGCCAACTCATAATGGAATTCAGCATGTTCAATCTCATCAGGAATTGTTTCTAATAGGTATTCAGCTTTATCGTAATGTATTTTTGCAAGGCTATGATTGCCGGTAACATTGGAATGAATGGCTTTAAAGAAGTGATAATAGTATGAAAGGAAATCGTCTGTAGGAGTTTTGTAAGCATCACTTTGTTTAAAGCTATCTTTAGAAATACTTAAGCTATCAATTAAATATTGATGTCTAAAATCTAGTAGTGAGTAGTATAATAATATCGTTTGATTTTCTTCTATATTATGAATTCTGTTTTCAATTTCTTGTTTAAGTAATTGAGCGGCGTCTACATGCCTAGCCCTAATTTCTTGATACCATTCATTTAATAAATTAGTTATTTGCTCGTTCCCCTGTATATGAACATTCATTGTTCAATTTCATCCTCTCCAAAGATATTATTCAGCAATTAGTATCATATCAGAAATTTCCTCTATCAAAATCTATTTAATAGCATTTATCAATATAAGACGGAATATTCTATTAATTTATATTTATTGAGATTCAAGCAGTGTGTATTATTGTGATTTCTGTAAAAATAACCTTTTTTTGATTTAAAGATTTGATCAAAATATATTTTCTTAACAGGCGAAAAAGGAACCATACCTAAGTAATTATGTATAGCGATAACAGGAAAATAGAAATAAATAATAAAGGGGAATTTGAATTGTTATAGTTAAAAGAAAAGCAAGAGAGAAAAGAAATCTTAGAAGAAGATGTAGAGTTATTAAAGGCGAAGGTACATCCAGTACGGTTACAAATTGTTAATGAGTTAATGTACCATAAGACATGTAATGTTACACAGTTAATAGAGATTTTAAATCTTCCGCAATCTACGGTCTCACAACATTTATCAAAATTGAGAGGAACCGTACTTCGTGCAGAAAGAAAAGGATTAGAAATGCATTATTATATTGAGAATTCTAAAGCCCGTCAAATCGCCAGATTTTTAAATATGTAGATTGGAAATAACATCAAAATCTCCTGTATTAAAGCAGGTTTTTTTTGTTTTTATTAAACTGTAAATTTTTATATTAGAGTAAAAAACTATTTTCTTATTATAGGAATGAGATAGGAATATCAAATAGGTTCCTAATAGTAAAAATATAGAAAAATAAAGAAAAATATGTTAATGTAATAAGCGCAATATAAGATTATTCGAAAAGGAGTGAAGAGAGTATATGTTAAAAAGGGGTGTAATGTTATTATTCTTTATTCTATCTATCTCGACATTTAGTATGGTAACTCACGCTGCTAATAGTTCTGAGTACGTGAATCAATCATTCTATGGGTATAAAGAACCATCTTTTAATTCAGCTAAAACAAATGGTGGGTCAGAGTACGGTGCTCAAAATGTAGGAGTCGTAGAAAAAAGAGATAATGGCTGGTGGAAGATTGAAACATGGGAAGGTCCAGTTTGGATTAACTTAAATGGGGAAGAACGTGTCATGGGAGATTTCTATGCATATGATGAACCTTCTTTCTCATCAAAGGTTGCGAATGCTGGAGCGAAGTATGGGCGACAAACATTTAGAATAGTAGATGGAACAACAGATGGTTGGCTAAAATTTAAGACGTGGGAAGGCGAAAAATGGATGAATCCTACGTCTGAACAAATTACTGTCAACAAAACGATTTATGCATATAATGAGCCTTCATTTAATGCAAAGAAAGCAAATTATGAAGCACCATTTAACCCACAAAATTGGGGAGTAGTAGAGAAAAAAGAAAATGGCTGGATGAAGGTAAGTACTTATGAAGGTTATAAGTGGATCAATCCAGATGGAGAAGAAAGGTTTATAAACAAATCATTCTATGCGTATAATGAGGCTTCATTTAATGCAGCTAAAGCAAACGCTGGAGCAGTATATAGTCCACAAAATTTTAGAGTTGTGGATGGGACACCTAATGGATGGTTGAAGGTTAAAACATGGGAAGGCGA
>NZ_JAKUFY010000124.1:0-15575 GCF_022663675.1 Bacillus cereus group sp. BfR-BA-01355 | reverse complement strand
GAGTCTGTCCAGTAGTTAAATACCATGTACCGAACATTACCTTTCGGATTTACATATTCATCTAATCCTTTAAAAGTTAAATTCGAAACAAGTAATCCAGTTTCCTCTTTTACTTCTCTTATAGCGGCTTGAACGATACTTTCGGGGAAATCTACTTTGCCGCCAGGAGCGATGTAGCCAGGGAAACCTCGATGGTTGGGGCGTTTTATGAGTAAAACTTCATTGTTACGTTGGATCATACACATTGTATAGATCTGGTGTTCGATGTTATGTGAATTTAGAGGCATAATGATGTATTCTCCTTTATATTTTTTTGATAATTTTACCATAACATAATTGTTTCTTATATAATTAGAAATTGAATATTATAAATTTTCAGTTATAAATTATAAATTCTATAGTCATTCGAAAAGAGGGAAGAGACATGCAAGGAGAAATACAAAAGGAGAAAAGTTTAGGTTATGTTGGTAAATTATTATTACCGGTTAAAGTATCACCACACTTTAAATTTTTATGGATTGGACAATTACTCTCGGCCTTAGGTAGTTCGATAACTATGGTCATACTCCCAGTTGTTGTGTATTCATTAATTGGCTCAACAGTTGTGATGGGAATGACAATGGCAATGTACATGCTACCTAATATTCTCGCTTTACCGTTTGCAGGTTTAATTGTAGACCGAATTGATCGGGTTAAATTAATGTTATTTACGGATATACTCCGCTGTATATTAATGCTATTACTTGCATCGCTTATATTTATGGATTTATTAACAATTACAGTTTTATACATTCTCGTTGCCTTATACGGACTTATGGAAGGGATATTCCAACCAGCATATTCTGCTGTAAGGGCGAAAGTATTCGTTCCTGAAATTCGTAATGCAGCTAACGCACTCACTCAAATGAGTAATCAAGGTATACGATTAATTGGACCAGCACTTGGTGGGTTAATCGTATCGGTTGCGTCTGCAGGGATAGGTTTCGGACTAGATGCAGTAACGTACTTATTATCATTTTTATGTTTATTATTTTTAAAAGAAATTAAGTTTGAAAAAGTAAAACCCATTGAAAAGAGTAAGCTTAATTACAAACAAGAGTTTATGGAAGGTGTATTAGTTTTAAAAAGTCATCCGTGGCTGTGGATTACAATTTTAGTTTTTTCTTTTATAAATATTTGTTATGCCGGCATTATCGTCGTATTAATTCCATGGTTATTTAATGTTCATCATCATTTTGAAGCTTACGTGTATGGACTTGGCATGGCCTTTTCTGGTGGTGGGGCTGTAATTGCTGCATTAATATTTGGTGGGAAAGAGCGGTGGCATAAGAGAGGATTACTGGCTTATGGAGGTGTTTTAATGAGTGGTATTGCTTTATTAATTATGCCATTCATTTCTTGGGCACCCGCTTTAATATTCTTAATGGCAATTGAAGGATTTGGCATGATGATATTTGGACTCATTTGGGAAACGAGTTTACAGGAACTTGTACCAGAAGAAGCATTCGGAAGAGTGGCAAGTCTTGATATGTTGGGTTCTTTTGCTTTATTGCCATTAGGGTATGTAGTTGTAGGCTGGTTAGCTACTGTCATAGGTGGCGAGATAACTATTATAACACTAGCTAGTTTAGTAATTTTAACAATTGGAATAGCATTGTCTGTACCGAGTATTCGTCGATTTAATTGATTATATGGGAAAAGAGGGCTAGACCTATATAGAAAATAACCTAGCATATAATCAACCAGTATTAATAAAACAACTTTGTAATGAAAAGCCTTCCATACATATTTGGCGCAAAAAATTAGTATCGAAGCAACAAAATTAGAAATCACAAAAGAAGTGACGGAAGCGATACAAGCAGGTTTCAAAAAAGAAGAATAAGCCCTAAAGAAATTAGGACTTATTCTTCACTAAATACAAATGTTTGTTTCATTTTTTTACCTTCATTTACCGGATGGCCGTTATAAGAGAAATTCTTTTCTTCCCAAGTGATCACAACTTTAAAATTATGACTATTAAAGTCTAATGGGAATACCATGTACTCAAAGCTTGTATGACTTTTAGAAATATTTTCATTAGGTGTAGTAGGTTTAAAGGTAGCCTTAGAGGTAGGATTGTTATCAAGTATTTCCACAGATACGTTTGATACATCATGACCGATGTTTTTTACGAGTAAACTATACGTATCAAATACACCTTGTTTCGGCTGGATTGCTTGCTTGTTTGAGTTATGAGATTTATCAATTTCGACATACCATTGTTTAGACTTTGACGCAATCGGTAGTGACTGAAATGTGTAAGCACTAGCTTGCATTGGTAGTGCTAAACATATAAGCGTAAAGAGAGTTAATATTTTTCGTTTCATTTTTTGAGAGCTCCCATTCTTTAATGGATTTACTTGTTATTATCTTCTTTTTACGAGTAAATATACCATATAATGTAAAGTGAGTATTGTGAGTAGTGAATCAATATCTTATTCACTACTCTTATAGCTGGCATAATTACGTATGTAGTAAGAAAGAATAAATTTGTTTTTTCTATACTTAGATTACTGCCCTTTTTAAAAGGGCTATTTTTACGTTTTAAAAAAAGAATATACTAAGAGTTCTGTATAAATTATTTATTTTAATGTAGTTAAATGTGCTTGTAGATGTGAAATTAGAGAAGGAAGCTGTGTAGAGATGTTTCTACACAGCTTTTTAGGATATGAAAAAAATCCCAAAAAATATGTTAAAATAACATTGTCATACAACAAGGGGGCTTTGTTTTATGGAAAATGTACATCTTGCTAAAGTAGATTTAACGAAAAAAATTGAATCAAAATCTAAGTACAACAAGAAACTCGAAAAATATCAAAGGCGCTTATTAGCATTACAGCAAATTTTGAAAGAAGAAAAAATCGCGGTTATGCTTGTTATGGAAGGATGGGATGCGGCTGGTAAAGGTGGGGCAATTAAGCGGGTGACGGAACATCTTGACCCACGTGGGTTCCAAGTAGATCCAATTGGAGCGCCTGCACCTCATGAAAAACGTTACCATTATTTGCAACGTTTCTGGCGCAAAATTCCACAGTACGGGCAAATTACCATTTTTGATCGCTCATGGTACGGTCGTGTGTTAGTTGAGCGTGTTGAAGGTTTTGCTACAAAGGAAGAGTGGATGAGAGCATATGATGAGATTAATGATTTTGAAAAACTACTAACAGATGACCATTACATAATAGGGAAGTTCTTCTACCATATAAGTAAAGAGGAACAGTTAAAGAGATTTAACGATAGAGAGAAAAATCCTTTGAAAAGATGGAAAATTACAGATGAAGATTGGCGTAATCGTGAAAAATGGGATGAGTATGTTGAAGCGATGGAAGACATGTTTGAAAGAACAAGTAAGCAAAATGCGAAGTGGCATATTATTGAAAGTAAGGATAAATTGTATGCCCGTGTGAAAACGTTAAAAATCATTATTTCATTCATAGAGGATTATTTCTTAGAACATGGTATAGAATTGCCTTCTTATTATTATGAAATGAAAGAGGATATTGAAGTTTTGCAAGATGTAGGTGTGAAAGAGTAAATAAGAAAATGGCCCTGTGAATTGGTAAAACCAAATTATGGGGCTTTTTTTATTTAGAAACATTTTACAAATAACAAAATAAGGTATATAATCGATAATCATATTAATATTGTTAATATGATTATCGATTATATACTATGTGGGGGTTTTACTTTGAAGGGAAGAGATGTTGTTTTAGGTTTATTAATGGAAAAGGAATTGTCTGGTTACGATATTAAAATTGTGTTTGAAGACGTATTTACTCATTTTTTTGATGGAAGTTTTGGAATGATTTATCCAACGTTACGACAATTGGAGAATGAGGGGAAAATAAAAAAAGAAGTTGTCATGCAAGAGGGAAAACCGAATAAGAAAATGTACTTTATTACAGATGAGGGGCGTGAAGAATTTTATCAATACATGCAGACGCCTGTAGAGAAGGATGTTTTACGTTCGGATTTTTTAATGAGAATGTATTTTGGTAACTATAGTGATGATGTAACAATAAAAAAATGGATTAAAGATGAAATTGAAAGAAAAGAAGCGTACATTGCAGATCTTCGATTGAAATATGAAAAGTGGAGAGTAGGTATTACTTTCGTCGAAGAAATTTCACTAGATGTAGGTATTGCATCGTATAGTGCACAAGTGGAGACTTTGAAGAAAAAATTAGAAGAGTTAGAGGCGAAAGAAAACAATAAAACAGAAGAATGAAAAACGCGTTCACAATAAATAAAGGGGTATATAAAGATGGAGCAAACAAAGGGTATTAAGATTGTCTTTTTAATGTGTCTAGGTATCTTTCTTTGTATGATTGATACGACAATTATGAATATAGCTTTACCGGCAATACAATCGAGTGTAAATACTTCATTAGAAAAGATGTCTTGGGTATTAAATGTTTATACAATGACGATTGCAGTACTCGCCATTCCGTTAGGGCGGATAGCTGATATCTTTGGAAAAGCAAAGATGTATATTCTTGGTTTGGTGATTTTTGGTGGTGGATCGGTACTTTGCGCTTTTGCTAATACAGGTGATTTTCTTATTTTTTCTCGTTTTATACAAAGTATTGGGGCAGCGATTTTATTTCCAACAAGTATGGTAATTGGTGTATCAGCTATGCCATTAGCTAAGAGGCATGTTGCGCTTGCGATTTTAGGAGTAACACAAGGATTGTCAGCTGCTATGGGACCAGTGATAGGTGGAATTATTACGCAAAATTTAGGATGGAGATGGGTGTTCTTCGTTAATGTTCCGGTTTGTATAATAGGAATCGTGTTATGTTGCATCATGCTACAAATAAAAAATGAAGAACGTATTATCTCAAAAATAGATTGGATAGGACTACTATTAAGTAGCACAGCAATTTTTTCATTTACTCTCATATTAGTAAAAGGTAATACATGGGGATGGCAAAGTAATATTGCTTTGTCTTGTTATGCAATTAGCACTATTTCTCTTATTCTATTTGTTTTAGTAGAACGAAAGATTCATAACCCAATGGTGAATTTAAAGTTATTTCAAGATCGAATGTTTGTCGGAGCGTCTATCGTTGTTATATTAAGTAATTTATTTTTAATTGGAGTTACTGTATTGCTTCCAACGTTCTTGACGAAACTACAAGGTCGGACGGAAATTGAAGCGGCTTTTTTAGTGACACCTATTTCAGCAATGATATTTTTAATCTCACCAGTTGCAGCAACTTTAATTAAAAAACTCGGAAAAGTAACTATTATTTTGTCAGGATTTCTTGTTATGGGGCTTTCCTACTATTGGTTGCAAATGATTGATGTTCATTCAACAAATATAGAAATTATTATTCCGTGTATGATATTAGGTGTTGGATATGGTTTAGTAGTGGGGCCAATTACAGTTTTAAGTGCTTCTTCATTTGAAGGAGAACTGTTAACTGCTTCTCAAAGTGTTGTATCAATGTTACGACAAGTTGGAATTGTATTGGCGGTTGCAATATTTGTCTCTAACTTAACTCACAATTTAACTGTAAATAAAGAAAAAGTATATCGTTATGCAGAAGAAAAGGTGCGTAATATTCATGTGAATAGTGCTGAGCAAACTGAAATTTTACAAATGACTAAAGAGAAAATAGAGAATCAAAGTTTAGAGTCGAATATAAATAAGAAACAAAATGCAATGACAATGGGATTAAGTAAAGAGAAAAAGGAAGAATTGATTCGCGACAAGACGGATGAAATATTAAGAGAAGTTCCAGTAGAATATAGAGATGTAAAAAGAGAAGAAGTTATGAGGCAAGTGACAAAAGAAGTTGAAAAACAAGAGGAAAGTATAAAGAAAGAGGTACTCACATTTTCAAATGATGTGAATCATTATGCCAAGAATCAGATGGCTATGAGTTTTACAGATTTATATAAAGCAAGTGTGCCAATTATTTTAATTTGTGCTTTCGTAAGTTTGTTGTTTTGGGAAGGGAAAGCTTTGAGTAAAAAGAGAAGGGGAAGATTAGTAGAAGAAGCGTAAAGAAAAACAGGCTATAGCAGCCTGTTTTTTTCATTGTTTCCTCCTTGCCTATTGTGAATAGTAGTATTTTTAATATAGCATGGGATAAGTCGAGTATGATTAGAAAGTTTTTTAGAATGAAAGGGATGAATGGAAAATGCCATTGAATATGTAACGTTATACATAGTACATTAACAAGAGGGATTAATTTTAAAAGGAGGATGGGGAATTGCTAGATAAGGCAGGGGCTTTAATAGATAATCATGTGTACACAGAAGAAGAGCAACAAAAATTATACAAACGAACGTTAATAATCGTCAGCATTTCACAAATGTTTGGCGGTGCAGGACTAGCTGCTGGTATTACAGTGGGAGCACTTCTTGCGCAGCAAATGCTTGGAACAGATGCATTTGCAGGATTACCAACTGCTATGTTTACATTGGGATCGGCATTAGCAGCTTTCATAGTAGGGAAGCTTTCGCAACGATATGGACGCCGGATAGGTCTTGCAACAGGGTTTATAGTAGGTGGATTTGGAGCAATTGGTGTTGTAATGGCAGCTTTAACAAATAGTATTATTCTTTTACTTATTTCTTTACTCATATATGGTGCCGGTACAGCCACGAATCTACAAGCTCGTTATGCAGGTACAGATTTAGCAGATAAGAAGCAGAGAGCAACGGCTGTTAGTATTACGATGGTAATGACGACTTTCGGTGCAGTTGCAGGACCAAATTTAGTAGGGGTAATGGGAAGTTTTGCTCATTCAATTGGAGTTCCTAAACTTGCAGGTCCGTTCATACTATCGGCAGCAGCATTTATACTGGCGGGTCTAGTTCTTTTTGTTATGCTTCGTCCAGATCCGTTAATTATTGCTAACATAATAGAAAGATATAAACAGGAACATACATATAAAGGGCAACCAATAACAGAAGAAGCGAAAGAAAATAAACGAGGTATTACAGTTGGAGCAATCGTAATGATACTTACGCAAATAGTGATGGTTTCGATTATGACGATGACGCCGGTTCATATGGGACACCACGGTCACGGTTTAAGTGCAGTAGGACTTGTGATAGGTTTTCATGTAGGTGCAATGTATCTTCCATCTCTCATTACAGGAATGTTAATTGATAAAATTGGCCGAACTACAATGAGTATAGCTGGTGGAGTGATTTTACTTGCAGCGGGTGTCATAGCTGCGATAGCGCCAAGTGATTCTTTATTATTATTAATCGTTGCTCTTTCTTTACTTGGGCTAGGATGGAACCTCGGATTGATAAGTGGTACAGCACAAATCGTTGATTCCACAACACCGTCTACACGTGCTAAAACACAAGGGAAAATAGATGTTTGTATTGCGCTAGCTGGAGCTTCTGGTGGAGCGATGTCAGGTATGGTAGTAGCGAATTCAAGTTATGCGGCATTGTCATTGGCTGGAGGCGTGTTAGCGTTATTACTTATTCCTGTTGTGATATGGTCTCGAAAAGGGGCAAGAAATTAAATGAAAAAGAGGTTCTAGTTACTGACTAGAGCCTCTTTTTATACACTTAAATTAAATTCCACTCTACAATAAGCCCTAAATGTGTAAGACCACCACCGAATCCGTATAGTAAAAGTGTGTCTCCATTATTTAACTTCCCTTCTTTTATAGCTAAATCTAGAGCGAGTGGAATGGTGACTGAAGAGGTATTCCCCATATATTCCACGCTCGTTAATGTTTTTTGTATTGGAATTTGAGATTTTTCGCAAATAGATTCGATCATTCGTAAGTTAGCGCTGTGGGGTATGAACCAGTCTATATCATCTACTGGCATATTTGCGGTATGTATTAAATCTTTTATGCCTTTTGGCACTGTACGTGTTGCCCATTTATATACTTCTCTTCCATTTTGAACGATTTTTTCATTTGTTTGCAGTGGTGTGCCATTCATAGTAGTAGATAAGTTTGTTCTATATAGATGAATGCCGCCATCACCGTTTGTTCCCATGTGAGCAGCGATAAAGCTTGGGGTGTCTTCATCTCTTTCTAATAAAATAGCTCCAGCACCATCACCGAATAAAATACAGGTCGTTCTATCGGTATAATCAGTAACTTTAGATAATGTCTCTGTCGCTACGACAAGTACTTTTTCATGTGATCCAGAAGTGATTAAGCTATTACCGACGTGTAGTCCATATGTAAAACCAGCACAAGTTGCATTTAAATCAAAAGCTAGTGTATGAGGTATGTTGAAGTATTGTTGTATTTGGCAAGCAACGCTAGGGAAAACGTAATCAGCAGTAGTAGCGACAATGATACAGTCGACATCTTCTAAGTTTTTCTTATATGTTGTACATAAATTTTTAATTGCTTTAATGGCTAAGTTTGAGGAATATTCTTCTTCGCTAGCGATTCTTCTTTCCTTCATTCCTGTTCTTTGTACAATCCATTCATCATTCGTATGGACCATCTTTTCTAAATCGTTATTAGACAATATTTGATTTGGAACATAAGTACCAATTGCAGTAATACGAGATTTAGAATGCATAGGAACATCTCCTAATTTTTATTTTCATAACCTGATACTAATATCAGGTTATGAAAATGTCAATAAAGATTTTTGTTGTGAGAAAACTCGCAAAAAATGACGATTAAAGTAAAAATATAACGATTTTCTTTAGTGTGATATAGGTTGTTAAACCTTGTGAAAGCGAATTACTTATGCTACACTTTATGTAACTTAAAATGAACGGAGGGGCTTCCTTTGATCTTAATCAGATTACGTCTCAATACTTTGTGCCAATAATTGAATAGCGCTCAAAGGCTCTGTCTGTGTACAGAGTGAACGGGATTGGTCTGCCTATTTTAAAGGAACCCTTTATTAAGCTTATATGTGAAAAAGAGGGAGGGACGAATACGCCCTCTTTTTGTTTTGCCTTTATAAATAGAATGGGATTGTATAGGTGAACACTTATTGTGGATACGTATACAATCTTGGGACTTTTTGACTATAAAATAGGATGAAAGCATAGCTTTCTTCTATTTCTTTGGTGAACCCTTATCCGTTTACGAAAACACAGGCAGCGACCTGTGTTTTTTATTTTACGTAATCGAAATGGAGGAATAAATATATGGAAGAAGTATTACAAAGAGCAGTTTTAGTTGGAGTAAATGTAGGTAATGAAGATGATTTTGCATATTCGATGGAAGAGTTAACAAATCTTGCGGAAGCTTGTGATGTAGAGGTAATTGGGCAAGTAACGCAAAATTTACAACGAGTAAATCCATCGCATTATATCGGAAAAGGAAAGATTGAAGAAGTAGCAGCGTATGTACAAGAAATAGATGCGAATATGGTCATCTTTAATGATGAATTATCTCCTTCACAAATTCGAAATTTAGAAGAGGATTTAGATTGTAAGGTAATTGATCGTACCATTTTAATTTTAGATATTTTTGCGCAACGTGCGAAAACGAAAGAAGCACAGCTACAAGTAGAAGTAGCCCATCTTCAGTATATGATGCCTCGTTTAATCGGTCTTCGTGAATCGTTAGGAAGACAGAGCGGCGGCGTTGGTACGAAAAATAAAGGTGTCGGTGAGAAGAAGTTAGAGTTAGACCGTCGTAAAATTGAAGAACAAATTTCAGTTTTAAATAAAGATTTAGAAGCGCTCGTTGCCCAGCGTCAAACGCAGCGAAAGCAACGTAAGAAAACTGAAATACCTGTTGTAGCATTAGTAGGTTATACGAATGCAGGAAAGTCAACGACGATGAATGCAATGCTTGAAATTTATAATGGTACAGAAGAAAAACAAGTATTTGAAAAAGATATGTTATTCGCGACGTTAGAAACATCTGTACGAAATATTGATTTGCCAGATAATAAATCATTTTTATTAATAGATACAGTTGGATTTGTAAGTAAATTACCACATCATCTTGTGAAGGCGTTCCGTTCAACGTTAGAAGAAGTAGCGGAAGCAGACCTACTTATTCACGTCGTAGATTACGCAAATCCAAATTATGAACAATTAATTGATATTACAAATGAAACGTTAAAGAAAATTGGAGTAGAAAATATTCCAACGATCTATGCTTATAATAAATCAGATATGGTAGATGTTGAAATTCCGAAAGTGCAAGAAGATCGCGTTTATTTATCAGCGAAGAAACATGTTGGAATTGAAGAACTTGTAGAAATGATTCGCTCACACATCTATAAAGAGTATACGAAGTGTGAAATGTTAATTCCATATGATCAAGGACAGGTAGTTTCGTATTTCAATAATCATGCACACGTTTTATCTACGAGTTACGAAAACGAAGGTACCAAATTAGAAATAGAATGTAAGACGAGTGATTACGAGAAGTATAAGCATTTTGCAATTTAATGTAAGAGGCAACCCAGTATGTGATTGGGTTGTCTTTTTTTGTACTGTTTTACCGCTGAAAGTTACAAGGATGCAAGCCAATGACGGGAGTTAAGTTATATTTCTGGAAAAAGAAATGAAAGCAGTATAGAATAGAAATGTTTCAAAAGTCAGAATTTATTACACCTACTGTAATAAATATATATTTTGTACAGAAAGGGGAGATTCACATATGCAGGCAGTTTCACACAAAAAAACTGTAGAAACACCGACAATATATCGAATTTTATTTGCGATTAGCTTTGGGCATTTTTTAAATGATTCGATGCAAGCAGTTGTGCCGGCGTTGTTTCCTATTTTGGAAAAAACGATGAATTTATCCTATATGCAAGTAGGGTGGATTGCGTTTGCTTTAAATATGACGTCATCGATTATGCAACCGGTGTTTGGTATGTATTCAGATAAGAAGCCGTCACCATTTTTATTACCACTCGGCATGTTTTCAAGTATGCTTGGAATGATTGGACTCGCGTTTGCACCAAACTTTATTATTGTTATTATTTCTGTTTTATTTATTGGTTTAGGTTCCGCGGTCTTTCATCCAGAAGGCGCTCGTGTTGCGTATATGGCGGCAGGTGCAAAACGAGGGTTAGCACAAGCAATTTATCAAGTTGGGGGAAACACGGGGAATTCTTTAGCTCCTATTTTTACAGCGCTAATTTTCGTTCCACTCGGTCAAATTGGTTCATTAGGTTTTACAGCATTTGCAGCAGTAGGAATTGTATTATTAATTTTCGTATCGAATTGGTACAAAAATGAATTAGCAACCGGTGCTGTAAGAAGGAAGAAGAGGGCTGCACTTGAGGCGGAAAATGCAATTGTAAGTACACACATTAAATTCGTTATTATACTTCTTGTTTTTCTTACTTTTGTACGCTCTTGGTACGGTGCTGGTATCGGGAATTTCTATCAATTTTACTTAATAGAGCATTACGGTTTATCTATAAAAAATGCCCAGTATTTCGTATTCGCATTTATGATTGCTGGTGTGTTAGGAACTTTCTTCGGAGGACCGTTAGCAGATCGATTTGGTAAGAAAAATATCATCGTATTTTCAATGTTAGGTTCAGCGCCACTTGCACTGTTATTACCACATGTCTCACTTGTGTGGGTCGTACCGTTATTTTTATGTATCGGTTTTATTAGTTCAAGTAGTTTTAGTGTAATTGTTGTATATGCACAAGAGCTTGTACCTGGAAAAGTGGGAATGGTGTCAGGATTAATCGTAGGTCTTGCGTTTGGACTTGGAGCATTAGGTGCAGTAGTTCTTGGGAAATTAGCAGATATATATAGCCTGCAATTTATTATGCTATTATGTAGTTGTCTACCATTAATTGGACTCACTTCATGGTTACTGCCAAGTGATAAGAAAACGATAGAATAGGGGATGCACTATGAAATTATGTGAAAACGTAACAGAATTAATAGGCGATACACCTGTCGTCCGATTATCTAAATTTATTCCGGAAGACGCAGCAGATGTGTATGTGAAACTAGAAATGTTTAATCCATCGCGCAGTGTGAAAGACCGTGCTGCTTATAATTTACTTCACGTTGCAGAAGAAAACGGTCTCATCAAACCAGGAGATACAATTATTGAACCGACAAGCGGGAATACAGGGATTGGTTTAGCGATGAATGCAGCAGCTAAAGGGTATAAAGCGATTTTAATTATGCCAGACAATATGTCAAAAGAGCGTATTAATTTATTGAAAGCATACGGAGCAGAAGTAGTTTTAACACCAGCAGAACAAAGAATGCCAGGAGCAATTGCGAAGGCGTTAGAATTGCAAAAGCAAATACCGAATAGTTTTATTCCGCAACAATTTGAAAACCCAGCTAATCCGAATATTCACCGTTATACGACCGCGCTTGAAATTTATGAACAAATGGATGGAAAGCTTGACGCCTTTGTTGCAACGGCAGGAACAGGCGGAACGATTACAGGGACCGGTGAAACGTTAAAAGAGAAATTACCAAACTTATATATTGCAGTAGTAGAACCGAAAGGATCTCCAGTTTTATCAGGTGGTGTACCAGGTCCACATAAACTAGTAGGAACAAGCCCAGGATTTATCTCGAAAAACTTAAATACAGAAGTGTATAACGAAATTATTCAAATTGCAGACGAAGAGGCTTTAACGACAATGAGAAACTTAGCTAGACAAGAGGGATTATTAGTTGGACCATCTTCTGGAGCATCTGTTTACGCTGCAATCATGATAGCGAAACGTCTAGGCGTTGGTAAAAAAGTTTTATGTATTGCACCTGATACAGGTGAACGTTATTTGAGCATGGGGTTATTTGAATAAAAAGGATAGAAACACCTTAATAGTGAATAGCTGCTATTAAGGTGTTTGTTTTATGGAATGAAGAGGGGGAGAAGAACAATGAAACTATTAAAACCAATCCATGAATATAGTGAGCATATTACGGCGTATAGACAAGCGTTTTTACACTCAGGGGAACAACCACATGGAAGTAGTTCTTTACAAAACTTTGATTCTCTTGATGAATGGTTTGAAAAAGTGAGTAAACAAGAACTAGGAGAAAATTTACTAGCTAATCGAGTGCCATCTAGTCAGTTTTTAAGTTTTGAAAAAGGGGAACTTATAGGTTTTGTGAATATTAGACATAGATTAAATCCAGAATTATTACGGGAAAGCGGTCATATTGGATATAGTGTCCATCCGAATAAACGTCGCCACGGTTACGCTACGAAACAACTACAACTTGCATTAGCTGAAGCGCAAAAATTAGGATTGCAGAAAGTATTAATAACTTGCGATAAATCCAATATCGGTTCTGCTAAAACGATTCAAAAGGTTGGAGGTGTGTTAGAAAATGAAGTAGTTTCTTCTCATACTGGTGAAGTTATTCAGCGCTATTGGATAGAAATATGATGTAGTAGGAATTTGAAAAGGTAATGCAAGCTGTAATATCGAAATAGATAAATGGAATATAGGGGATTACTGCAATTTTAGGGGGAAATGAAATGGGATTAAAAGAGAAAGCGATAGAGATGTCAGAGATTTATAGGAAAAATCCGAAAGTAGAAGCCATTATTTTAGCGGGTTCAGTAGCTAGAAAGCTTGAAGATGAACATTCAGATATAGAATTACATATTTTATGGTCAACACCGCCGGAAGATGAGGATCGTAGGGCCCCTATTTATCATATTGATGGGAAAATATTATCGTATCATCCGTATGAGGAAGAAGAATGGTCGGAAACGTATTTAACGAAAGAGGGAATTAAATTAGAGATTAGTAACTTTTTAACAGAGACAGTAGAGAAAGTGATTTCGGATGTGGTGGATCAATATGATATAAGTTATGAAAAACAATGTATTGTATCATCCGTTCATGATGGTGTTAGTTTGTATGGAGAAGGGAAAGTGAATGAATTAAAAGAAAAAGTAGCGGCATATCCAGATGAACTAGTAAAACGGATGATTTCAGAAAATCTATGGTTAAGTAATCGTTGGCACAATCGAAAGGCGCTTTTAAAACGGAAAGATTGGCTTATGCTTTATGACGTTATTTGCGAAGTACAAAGGAACGTATTCGGTGTTTTATTTGGTTTGAATAAAATGTACGTACATCATCCAGCGTTTAAATGGATGCCTAATAATGTGGAACGAATGACTATTAAACCTGAAAAATTATATGAACGTATGGCGGACACATTAATAGGGAATCCAGAAAATAGTGTGCAGGAGTTAGAGTTGCTAATAGAAGAAGTGTTGCAACAAGTTCATACATACGCGCCAGGAGTAAATGTGGATGAGCAAGAAAAATCTATTTTTTATTTTGTGAAATAGAAAACAGTAATAAGGGGGAAGTTATGGGTTTTTTTAATAGGTTTTTTAAAAAAGTTGAAAAAGTAAATGAGCAAGAAGCCACTCTTCATGAATTAAGTGAAGAATTGTATGTTGAATCACCGGTAGAGGAAGCGACTAGTTACTGGATATCAATGGCACAAAATATAATTGTTAATGCTGTAAAGGCGGCTGACAATGATGTGGAACGTGCCTTCGTATTATTGAATTTGAAGGAAGGTGAGGCTTCATTTGATATTTTTTATCAAATAAATGGGCAATTGTATTTCTGGGATCAGCTAGAAAATGAGACGATAAGAAATAGAATTCAGAACGAGTTGTTACCGCAAGCTCCAGAAGTTTCAAATGCAGTAAATGAGCAATTTCATGAAGCTGATCACCCTATAATTTCGTTTGCGCAATTGCAGTTTGAATGGGAAACGAAAGCCTGGTTTTCACATATAATTTGGGAAGATAACCTTGCTGCTCAATTGCCCAAAACTCAAATTCTAAATGAATGGTTTCGTGTAATTAAAGAAGAAACGAAAAATAGACCACTGGATAGTGATGCGAAATTTTCTTGGTATCCATCAAACTCTTAAAAAATGAATACAGAGAGACAGGTTATGTTTCTAGATGATTTGTATTATTGAATAAGTATCAATAATACGTAATTCTTTTTCTATTGCCTGTTAGAATTCGTTATGTACTAATCCACTTGTTTTCTAAACTAAAACTTATATTTCGAATTTTTAAATAGATTGTAATACATAAAAATTCAAAATATAAGTTGACACTATTTTTAATGTGTGATAAAAATGATAGTAATCAATTCGGAAAATAATATTTGGGCAATGAAAGGGTATAGTAGTGAATATCTCCCTATTTCAGAGAGCTGATGGTTGGTGTGAATCAGTATATAGATTATTCATGAAGTTCGTCCTGGAGCATCTTTCATAAATCTCGCATTATGAGGAAATGAAAGACGGTAGTTTATACCGTTATCAAATAAAGTGGTGAAGATTGTTTCACAACTAGGGTGGTACCGCGATATTTATCGTCCCTACGTATTTACGTAGGGACGTTTTTTATTTAGGTCCTAACTTTGGTGTGGCTTCATAACTAGGGTGGTACCGCGATATTTTATCGTCCCTACGTTTTTGCGTAGGGGCGTTTTTATTTAGGTGGTTTCTTAGTATTCTTCACAACTAGGGTGGTACCGCGATATTTTTGTCGTCCCTACGTATTTACGTAGGGGCGTTTTTTATTATTAGGGAGGAAGTGAACGTATTAGAAAAGAGTATTGATAGA
>NZ_JAKUFY010000123.1:0-15680 GCF_022663675.1 Bacillus cereus group sp. BfR-BA-01355 | reverse complement strand
AATAAAACGCCTCTACACGTCTTTGTTTTTCTTGCTCCGTCTTTCCTTTTGCAAATAGCAAACCAACTTTAAACTTTGTTAATTTCGTTTCTAAATATGCATTTGCCAATTCTCTCATTTCAAATGGCATTAAATACGCGTTATCTAATATAGCTTGTAAACCTTTTATAAATTCGTTTCTCACATGAGATTCTTTACTAGCCTCGCGATGTTTAATTTCCGTTAGCTCTTCTTTCTTTTCAACTATTTCTGAAATCGAAAGCGGTGATGCTAACTCTTCCTCATATGTCAAAAGAGCTTTTTCATTTTCAGAAAGAATAAACGAGAAATGTTCCCCCATTAAATATTCTGTTTCTCGCTCCATTCCATCTCTTACATACTGCTCTTTTTCTTTCATAATAGATGTAATTAATGTTTCTAAGCTTCCAATTTCATTATGTGGATGGTTCATCATTCTTAATGACGTATAATAAACTCCATCTACTTCAATATCCCAGTTAGAGAACGATTGTTTTACACTATCTTTATAATCCTCAAACGATAATTCATTTTCTTTATGTTTATCTATTTGATTTACAACGAGATAAACCGTTTTATTACGTTGTTTCAATTCTTTAACAAATTGTAAATTCACTTCCGATTGGACGTGATTATAATCCATCATATAAAAAATTACGTCTGCTAGATGCAGCGTTGATTCTGTCGCTAATTGATGGGCATCATCTGTTGAATCAATCCCTGGTGTATCAACTAACATAACACCCTCAGGAATTGGCGCATCATTCCGATAAATATGAACACCAATTACCTCATCACCGTCTTTACAAATTTGTTTTAATTCTTCCGCTGAATATGCACCATCATATTCGTACTGTTCTCCAGATTTAATCGTTACAACAACACGATCAAATCCCTTTTCAATTTTAACGACGTTAGCGCTTGTCGGAATTGGACTTGTTGGTAACAACTGTGCTTTATATAGATGATTCATCATCGTTGATTTCCCTGCAGAGAAGTGACCGCAGAACGCTATCATAAGCTGTTCTTGTTTATATTTTTGAATCACCTCAAACAACTTTAAACTATTCTCTGCATCGCCGTGTTTTTGCCACTCTTCATAAAAACAAACAAGTTTTCTCATACCGTTTGTCTGTACTATGTTTGTCATCCCCTTGTTCCCCTTTATCCAAGATGTATATACTTTTCCCTGCTATTTGCGAGCTCATAACCAGTGAGAGTTACACCTACCCATTGATTACAGTTTCACTTTACTATCATACTAAATTTTCAGCATATTCTCATTAAAAATAAAAAATCCCTTTCATTCTTTTTACAAATGAAAGGGATTTTATGTCATATCACTCATTTTGCTGTTCCTACTCCATTTAAAACATACTTTGTAATAACTGCATATACAACGACTGTACCTGCTACTAATGCATATACCATACTTACGCACCAACCTTTTTTGATAATGATTATCACTTTTGAATACAGTTTATCATTAAAGAGAATCATTATCAACACTTTTCATAAAGAAAGCCCCTTATAGGAAGGAGCTTTACTGCCTGTTTTGAAGAAGGTTAAAACTTGTTGTGCACTCTTATTATATCTCATAATACGCATCTTAACAGTTTTAAAAATTGGAAATTACCTATATACCCTCTTCTTTACATTTTGTATAATAAAAGGGAATTACTTAACAAGGAGGAAAATAATGACACAAAACATTTCACAAGGCGAGAGGATACATTCCATCGATATTATTAGAGGAATAGCTGTATTAGGTATTTTTCTTGTTAACTGGCCAATTATTGCCGGGGTTGACTCACGTGATATTACAGGAATTTACGAAGGGATAGACAGCTATATTCGCCTATTTTACGATATGTTTATTCAAACGAAATTTTATACAATTTTTTCGTTTTTATTCGGATTAGGTTTTTATATTTTTATGAATCGTGCTGAGGCGAAGACCGATCGTCCAAAAACTTTGTTTGTTCGCCGCTTACTTATCTTATTATTATTTGGGTTCTTACATTACGTTCTTTTATGGGACGGTGACATTTTACATACTTATGCAATTACCGGGTTTTTCTTATTTTTATTTTACAAAAGAAAGACACGTACTATTTTAATATGGTCAATTGTACTATTAAGTTTCATGCAATTGTTCACATTATTAGGTTCTCTTGTCATGTTATTAGTGCCGGTAGATGAACTAGGCCTTTCCATAGCCATTATGCCGTTAGAAAACTGGGGCTTACAAATTACAGACAGATTCTATTCTTTCTATTCTGAAGCAATAAGTAACAGTCTTATTATGCTTCCTGAAACACTAGGATTGTTTTTACTCGGATTATATGCCGGTAAAAAAGACATTTTCCGCCGTGCTAAGGAATTAGATCCAAAACTTAAAAAATGGCAAATCATTATGTTCATTTTAACATTACCGATGTGGTTTATTATGGTTTACTTCTTTATGAACAATCAACCATACACACCATTTTCACTTATGGGTATTACGATGATAAGCGGAAAGACATTGTTCATCTTCTACATTGTCACGTTAATGCGTTTATTACAAAAAGAAAAATGGCAAACAGTATTACGTCCATTCCAATACGTTGGACGAATGGCGTTAACGAATTACATCTCACATACAATTGTTACATTACTTGTATTTGGGCTACTATTCAAAAATGATTATCTTGCTCCATTATGGGTTGGACCACTATTCTGCGTCGGTTTCTACACGTTACAAATCTTTATTAGCCGCTGGTGGCTTTCACATTACCAATACGGGCCACTTGAGTACATTTGGCGTCTTGGTACTTACGGGAAAATGATGCCACTTAAAAAGAAAAGCAAGGTCTCATAACGAGACCTTGCTTTTTTACGCTTCTCTTACTGCACTTTGCATAGACACCGGCTCTTCTTTTACTTTCACTTTGCGCTGCGGCACCATATTAAATACGATATTTAACAATACTGCTGATGCACTTCCAAGTACAATTCCGTTATCTGTTAAAATACGAATGCTTTCTGGAAGTTGTGAGAATAATGTAGGAACGACTGTTACGCCAAGCCCAATTCCAACAGAACATGCAACGATTAATAAGTTTTCTTGTCTTCCAAAGTCAACGCTACTTAACATTTTAATACCATATGCCATAACCATACCAAACATTGCGAGCATAGCACCGCCAAGTACTGACTTCGGAATAATTGTTGTGATAGCTGCAATTTTCGGAATAAACCCAAGAGCGATTAACATACCACCGCAAGTATAAATAATAACGCGATTTCTTACTCCAGTTAATTGAACAAGTCCTACGTTTTGAGAGTATGTTGTATATGGGAACGCGTTAAAAATACCACCTAACACCATCGCTAATCCTTCTGCACGATACCCTTTTGTTAATTCTTTTTCACCGATTTTTTTATTGCAAATATCAGATAATGCAAAGTATACACCTGTTGCTTCTACAATCCCTACACAAGCAACGAGAATCATTGTAATAATTGGTGTTAATTCAAATGTTGGTGTACCGAAGTAAAATGGCTGAATACCATGGAACCAATCCGCCTCTCCAACTGCTTGCAAGCTTACTTTCCCCATAAATGCTGCAACGATAGTACCGAACAACAAACCTAATAGAATAGAAATTGAACGGATAAACCCATCAAAGAAACGATACATAATGATGATAAATAATAACACTCCAAATGCTAACGCTAAGTTTTCAAGACTTCCGAAATCTTTGCTTCCTACTCCACCAGCCATATCATTAATAGCGGCTGGAACAAGTGTAACTCCAATTACTGTAACGACAGACCCTGTTACAACTGGTGGAAACAGTTTTACAAGCTTTCCAAATAATTTCGCAAAAATAACAACGAATAACCCGGCAGCAATAATTGCCCCATAGATAGAAGACACACCGTATTGTTTTCCAATTGCAATCATCGGCCCAACCGCTGTAAATGTACAACCAAGTACAACTGGGAGTCCAATACCGAAAAAGCGATTTGATAATGCTTGTAAAATTGTCGCAACGCCGCACATTAATAAATCAATTGAGACTAAGTATGTTAACTCTTTTTGATTTAAACCAAGTCCGCCGCCTACAATAAGCGGTACGATAATTGCGCCAGCATACATAGCAAGCATATGCTGCATACCAAGCGATGCAATTTTAAATGGATGCTGCTTCATTGCTTATTTCACCTCCGCAGTTTCATGCTGTACAAATGCAACTGTGCCGTTATCAAGTGATGCAATTTCTGCTAGTGATTCAACACGAACGCCTTGTTCACGAAGCTTCTTTCCTCCATCTTGAAATGCTTTTTCAATAACAATTCCAATTCCTGCAATACTCGCTCCAGCTTGCTCTACTAAACTCATTAAACCTAAAGCAGCCTGACCGTTTGCTAAAAAGTCATCGATGATTAATACACGATCATTTTCATCGATATGATTGCGAGATAATGAAATTTCATTCGTTTCTTGTTTCGTAAATGAGTATACGTTTGCAACGTACATATTATCTTGTAACGTTAACGATTTACGTTTTCTTGCAAAGATTACTTTTACACCAAGCTCTAATGCAGCCATAACTGCTGGTGCGATGCCTGAAGATTCAATCGTTACGATTTTTGTAATGTTCTCTTCTTTAAAACGTTTAGCAAATTCTTTTCCAATCTCTTGCATAAGTACTGGGTCAATTTGATGATTTAAAAATGCATCTACCTTTAATACGTCACCAGATAAAACCTTTCCTTCGTTCAAAATCTTTTCTTGTAATACTTTCATGTTTGTTCCCCCTCTTATGCAATAAAAAACTCCAAAAGCCGCCACCACTCGTTACAAGTGAGAGACGCGCTTTTGGAGTTTCGCAAAAAAGAATGCTAAACAAGCAATATATTCGTCCTCACTCATAGTCAAAGTATTTACGGTACTTCGGTAGAAACTTGCAGGCCATATCCCCGCGATTATATGAGTGTAGCTAACTATTTATTTTATAGATGGATTATAACGCACTTTTTATACTTTGAAAAGTATTTATTAACAAAACACGTACAAATTTTATAAAAACATCATTTTCGTTCGAGTTTTGTAAACTCTTACATATTATTTCAAAGCGTCGTTAAAACAATTGGCCCATCTTTTGTAATTGCAATTGTATGCTCATATTGCGCTGATAATTTCCCGTCCATCGTTCTTGCAGCCCATCCATTTAAATCTACTTTCGAATATCGCATACCTACATTTACAATTGGCTCAATTGTAATTACCATTCCTTCTTGCAACTCAGGCCCTTGTCCTTGTTTCCCAAAATGAAAAATTGCTGGTTCTTCATGGATCTCTTTACCTATTCCATGTCCCGTAAAGTCTCTTGCGACAGAAAAACCTTCATTTGCTACGTAACTCTCAATTGCATACCCAATGTCTCCTACATGATTACCGATTACCGCCTGATCAATCCCTTTATACAATGCATTCTCAGCTACTACCATTAACCTTTCCGCTTCCTCAGAAACATTTCCAACTCTATACGTCCAAGCAGAATCTGAAAGACCACCATTTAAGTTTACTACCATGTCAATTGTTACAATATCTCCTTCATTTAAAGGAACATCGGCCGGAAACCCATGACACATTTCATCGTTTACAGATGCACATATCGCATATGGATACCCATTGTAACCTTTCTGTTCAGATGTGGCACCATGCTGTTTTAAATACATTTCAACAAACGTATCAATCTCTTGTGTCTTTATACCTGGCTTTATCATTTTCGCAATTTCTTTATGACATGAAGCAAGTAATTTTCCAGATTCATGCATCAAATCTATTTCATTTTTCGTTTTAATTGTAATCATACTACCTCTACCTTTCCTTGCTAAACCTACTATTTACTACTAAAATTCTATCATACACATCTTCTTCCACAATTTCCAATTACAAAAGCAAATATCCTTTATCTCTATTTTCCGAATATAAATTTTTAGTTAATTCGATTTTTAAGATGTTATATCTAGTATTTTTTATTGATATTTACTTATAAACAAAGTATAGTGTTACCATACTATTAAAAGGAGGATTATTAAAGATGATGCACGCAGGAAGACTACGTCAGCAAACTTTGAACAATAAGTAACTTAATATGTTCAAAGGCTCTGTTTTCATAAAGCAGAGTAAACGGGATTAGTCTGCACATTTTTAATAATCTTCAACGGAAGAGTACACTTTCCACATGAAGAAAGGCAGATATACGTCTGTCTTTTTTTCGTATATTTTTTCATACAAAGAGAGGCGTTTATTCATTATATCCTCGTTTACTCTTAACCACAGACAGAAGCTCGTCTGTGGTTTTTTTATGATTACATTTTCTTATATCTCGCTACTTTAATCATATTGATGTAGTTAGAAACAATTAGTAACAGAAAACATTAAAATTAGAATAAACATTTGGAGGAAATGGGAATGAATACACTTAAAGTTAAACAATTAGCAAATAAGGAAGGACTAAATATATTAGAAGATTCAATAGTAATTAATGAATCTGGCGTTGACTTTCAAGTAGCACACGTTAAAGAACAAAACGGAGATAAATGGATACTAAGAATTCCTCGTAGACCAGAATCTATGAGACATGCCCAACGAGAAAAAAAAGCATTAGAACTTATGAAAAAACATGTAGAATTCCAAGTTCCTGATTGGTCTATATTCTCTGAGGAACTAATCGCTTATAAACAACTAAGTGGCGTTCCTGCCGCTACTATCGATATAGAACGACAAGAATATATATGGAACTTTAATGAAAAGAATGCACCAACTGAATACAATATTTCATTAGGAAAAGTTCTAGCGAATTTACACTCATTACCTCAGCAAAAATTTAATAATATAGGTATTGAAATTCTTACTGCTAATGAATTAAGAACTTCTATGAAACAAAGGATGAATCGAGTGAAGGAACAATACCACATCAATCAAAACTTATGGGATCGTTGGCAAGCATGGCTAGCTGAAGACTCTTTTTGGCCATCTCATGTAGGAGTAAAGCACGGGGATATACATCCAGGTCATATCCTGATTGATAAGAAAAATAATGTAACTGGCTTAATCGATTGGACAGAAGTAGGGATAGCTGATGTATCTATCGATTTCGCTTCCCATTATCTGCTCTTTGGGAAAGATGGACTAACAAAGTTAATTAATTCTTATGACAATTCTGGCGGTAAAACTTGGTCAAGAATGGATGAACATATTATCGAACTTCTAACAACAAGTAGTATCACTGTTGCTGAATACGCCCAAGTATCAGGTTTGAAAGACATGCATGAAATAGCTGTACACATGCTATCAACTGAAAGTTAATGAAGTTGCAAAAAACAGAAGAACCCTCTTCTGTTTTTTGTTATTTTCCACATATATAATTCATTTTCAAAAACTCAAAACAACTACCGTTTGTTTTTTGTATAAACGTCCCAACTGCTTCAAACCCTGCCCTTTTATATACTTTAATAGCTCTCTCATTAAATTTCACTACTGATAGTGTTATATGATTGCACCCATATTTTTCTTCACTAAAAGCTAGTCCCGCATTCACGAACTGTAAACCAAATCCATTGCCAGTTATATCAGGTCTCATTCCAAGTCCTATATCAACCGTTCCATTATTCATTTTACAAACAGTAAAAAAACCAATGAGAGTGCCATTTTCCTTTACAGAAAATGTATGATTCCCTCTACTCTCATCATGTAAAAACTCATCTAAATCTTCTTCATCTGCCGCTATATCATAAAAAGAATATTTCCCTTCATAGTGCCAGTTATATGCAATCTCTTCCGCTTCTTCTTGCGTCATTACTGTATATGTATAAAGCATTCTTTTATCCCCCTTAAAAAAAGAGCTGCAATTAAGCAGCTCTTTTTTATAACTCATAAATTTCTTTATACTTCGCTTCTAAATAATCTGCTAAGTAGTTTGCATTTAATCCTTCGCCTGTCACATCTTCTAAAATTTCAAGTGGCTTTTTCGTTTTACCGTATTGGTGAATATTTTCTGTTAACCATTCACGAATTGGTGTTACGTTTCCTTCTTCTAATAATGCGTCAAAGTTCGGAATGTCTTTTAACATTCTTTGCTTAAACTGTGCTGCATACATGTAACCAAGCGCATAAGATGGGAAGTATCCAAATGAACCACCAGCCCAGTGAACATCTTGCAATACACCTTGTGCATTATTTTCCGGACGAATGCCTAAATATGCTTCCATCTTATCATTCCAAGCTGCTGGTAAGTCCTTCACTTGTAATGTACCATCAAATAATTCTTTCTCAAGCTCATAACGAACCATAACATGAAGCGGGTATGTAAGCTCATCTGCTTCTATACGAATGAATGACGGTTTCGATTCGTTAATTGCATCATAAAACTCATCGACTGACATATCATCAAATTGACCATTGCTATACTCTTTTAATAAATCATAATTCTTCTTCCAGAATGATTTATTACGGCCGATAAAGTTCTCAAAGAATAATGATTGTGATTCGTGAATACCCATAGATGTACCACTACAAAGTGGTGTACCTTCAAATTGTTCTGCAATATTTTGTTCATATACTGCATGACCACATTCATGAATTGTTCCAAAAACAGCCATACGAAAATCTTTTTCATCATAGCGTGTCGTAATACGAACATCCCCTCTATTTAATGTAATTTCGAAAGGATGTACTGTTTCATCAAGACGACCTGCTTCAAAGTCATAATTCAATTGCTTCAATAATTCTAATGTAAAGTTCTTTTGTTTTTCTTTTGAAAATCGTTCCGATAAAGCACTTGTTTTTAATCCTTTTTTAGACTCAGAGATTTCTTTTACAAGCGGTACGATGCGCTCACGAAGTTGACCAAATACGTGATCTAAAACTTCCACTGTAATACCTGGCTCATACATATCTAATAATGTATTGTATTTATATGTTTCATAACCCCAATATGTAATAAATTTCTTTTTAAATTCCACAATTTTTTCTAAGTACGGGCGGAACATTTCGAAATCAGATTTTTCGCGAGCTTCTTCCCACACACTCTCCGCTTTCGCTTCTAATTTCACATAAGCCTCATATTCAACTTGTGGAATTTTTTTATTTCTATCATATTCTTTCCGGCACTCTTCAACCATTTTCTTCGTCGTTTCAGAAAGTTTATCTTCGCGTATTAAAGCTTCAAGCTCTGTTAAATAGTTTCCCATCTCATCTGAAGTCGACATAGCAAACACTTCTGACGAAAGCATACCAATTACTTCAGAACGCTGATCCACACCTTTTTTTGGTGCACCTGTTCTTAAATCCCAAAACATTAAACTTAATGCTTCTCCATAATTCTGTATCTTCTTCACGTATGTTAAAAATTGTTTTTCTACTTCATATGTAGCAACTGTCATCGTATAAAAGCCTCCTTTTTCTACCTCAAACTTAATTCGACACGGAAACATAAATTCCTTTTATAATAGAAAAAAGCTTGGCAAGCGCCAAGCTTTTTCCTTATAATTCTTTACCTTCTACTGGCAGTACATTTTTCACAGCTGCAACTACTTTCTCATCTTCTGAATCAGATAAGAAGATTGATATAGCACCTTTATCGTCGCTCGTACGAATTAAACGTCCAATCCCTTGACGAAGTCGTAAAATCATATACGGTACATCTACATCCCAGAATGGATCATTTACGTGCTTACGTTTCGCTTCAAACACAGGATCGTTTGGAGGGAATGGTAATGACCAAATGATCACATGTGATAATGATGAACCTGGAATATCTAAACCTTCCCATAAATGAACGGCACAAAGTACAGTCTCTTCTTCATTTTGGAAACGAGAAACGAGCTGACTAATTTCCTGATCTCCTTCATATAGGAACGGAACTGACATTTGTTCTTTACTTACATATTCTTTAAACGCTGCAAGTTCTTGTGTTGTACGGAATAATACAAGCGTACGTCCATTTGTTTTTTGTATATTTTCAAGTGTATATTGACACTTTCTTTCCCATTCATTTTCTTTCGTATGCGATAGTAAGTTTACCGCCATTTGCTCCTCATAATCAAACGGTGAGGCAACTGAGAATGATAAGTAATCTTTTACCCCTAGACTATTTGCTGTAAATGCGAATGAATCGTTGTTCGATAATGTCGCAGAAGAGAAAATATACGGGATTTTCTTCGAGAATACTTTCTCTTGTAACACCTCTTCAACTGCACGCGGCATAATAACTAACGTGAAGGCACCATCACCTTCTTCACCCCATGTAATTACATTTTTCTCGTGCATAAACAGACGAAGTGAATGTTCTAACACATCTAAATGCTCATCAACGATATTTAAGTCATACGTGTTTACTGTATGCATTTCACTTTCAAATACTAATGCATCACCGACTTCACCAATTTTTGCATAAAGTCGCTTCGCTTCAGCTGTTACTTTTTCTGTCACAGTAATTTCTAAACGATCAGAACCGGCAATTTCCTTTTTATTCTCTTGTAACACATCAAAGAATCGCTCTGTTTGCCAAATTGTTTCTTCTACTAAATGTGCAAACTCCTCGCGAATATCGTTTTGCAACAATCTCGTTAAAAGTTGCTCCATCATCGTTTGCTTTAAACGGTATGTTAAAGCTTTTTGAGCTGCATATTCTACAAGATGTCCTTCATCGAATACAACGCAGCTACTTTCTGGTAATAATGGAATTTGCCCTTCACGCTTACGAGCATCGTACGTCCAAATATGATCCATATAGAAATCTTGAGAACAAATAATTAAATCTGCTGCTTTACGATAATGTTCACGAGAAAGAGTTTGTCCACAGCGATGACGAGAATCACAAGTAAAGCAATCTTGGAAGTAATCCCAATTTACTTTTGACCATTCTTCGTCATTTAAAAGTGGAAATTCTTTTCTGTCACCATAGTGAGTAAAGTTTTGCATCGTACCATGATCAAATACAAACTGTGGTAACTCATAATATACGTCTTCAATTACTTCTGGAGCTCGTCCACTCATAACATCTTCAAGTTTACGTAAGCATAAATAATTATCCATTGATTTTGCAAGCCTTACATCAACAGAGAGCCCTAATGCTTCAGATAACTTAGCAATGTCCCCTTCTTCTTTCACAAGCTGCTCAATTAACGTTTCATCTGCACAAGCAATAATAGCTGGTTTCCCAGTATAACGCGCGTAACAAATTGCATATAGAAGATATACAATTGTTTTCCCTGTTCCTACACCCGCTTCTGCGAACATAACTTTCTTTTCTTGGAAAGCGCGTTCTAACTGAAACGCCATAAAAATTTGTTCATCACGCTCTTCAAAGCCTTTTTCCGGAAGGATGTCGTAAAATACATCTCCAATCCACTCATTCAACTTATCATAAAAATTATCTTGTTTTCCTACTTCAAATGGTAATCTCTTCTCAGTAAACATCCTTAGCCTCCAACCAAAAAGTTTTTCTATAAAAAGATAATAGCAACTGCTACGCATATGTATGCATTTGCTTTCCCCTGTTGCCATACATAGAAATTCACGAAAAAAAATTTTCCTTTCGAAAAAGGAAAATTTTCTTCTATATTAATGACTTTAAATACCGTTTATCAATCGCTGTTTCATGTGAAAGAGCTGACAAATATTCTTCTTGTGCTTTTTGTATTTCATCTACAATCGCACCTTGACTATCCACTTCTTTTCCGAGCTCATCATACGTACGGTGAATAGCTTTTTGAATCATTGATAATTGGAAACTATCCATATCACTTCCTCCTTTACGCATTACATAATAGCCAGTATATGCGCGCTGGAGGAGTTTTATACTATGAATTACGCGGTGGACGTTTTCCGAAGTATTGGTAGTAATCTGTACGGATAAATCCGTTAAACAGTTTACGCTTCTTCGACGCATCTTTTCCGTAACACTTCTCAAATGCTTCGTAGCTTGTTAATACATACGCTGACCATGTATCTAACGGACGGAATACTTGTCCCATTTCTTTATACAGTTGTTCAACGAGTGCTTTTTCACTTAAACGTTCTCCGTATGGAGGATTCGTTACAACGTAGCCATAATCCTCTTTTGTTGTGAAATCTTTTACCTGCATTTGTTTAAATGTAATTAAATCACCTAAACCTACTTCTTCTGCGTTATCTTGAGCAACTCGAATCATACGATGATCAATATCTGATCCTATGATTTGTAATCGTTGATCATAGTTCGCTAAATCTTCAGCTTCTTGACGCGCTTCACGCCAGTTTTGTTTACCTACCCAGCCCCACTCATCTGATGCGAAACCACGGTTAAATCCTGGCGCAATGTTTTGCCCAATTAATGCCGCTTCAATCGGAATTGTACCTGATCCACAGAATGGATCAACAAATGGACGATCTGGCTTCCAGTTTGTTAATTTAATTAAAGACGCAGCTAATGTTTCTTTTAACGGAGCTTCCCCTTGATCCATACGGTATCCACGTTTATGAAGTCCAACACCACTCGCATCAATTGTTAATGTTGCAATATCCTTGAGCATTGCAATCTCGATACGGAATAACGGACCATCTTCTTCAAACCAAGTTGTACGTTTATATGTTGTTTTTAATTTTTCAACGACAGCCTTTTTAACAATACGTTGGCAATCCGAAACACTGAATAATTCAGATTTTAAAGATTTACCGATAACAGGGAACTCGCCATTCTCTGGAATATAATCTCCCCAGTTTAATGCTTTCGTTTTTTCAAATAGCTCATCAAATGTTGTTGCTTTAAATTCGCCAACTTTAATTTTTACACGATCCGCAGTACGTAACCATAAATTCGTGCGACAAATCGCCTTTTCATCTGCTTCAAATGTTACTTTGCTGTTTTCTACTTGACATTCATAACCAAGATCGCGAACTTCTCGGGCAACTAACGCTTCAATACCCATTGCCGCTGTTGCAATTAAAGTAACTTTTCCCATTTGCATTCACCTCTTATGTATATTCAAACAATAATTAATAGCAATTGTTCCTATTAATCATTACATTTTACGAAAAATTTTCTCATTAACCATTTTAACTCATACTTTATAACTTCATACAAATAAAAAGCCCTCCTCTAACAAAGGAGAGCTGAGTTATTTCATAGTTGGTTCATAACGTTCTGTAAGCCATGTTCTGTTCCTTTGTACTACAAACGGCCCACGCCTCGTACTCCGGTGGCAATCATCTATCTACAGGTTATAAAACCTGTCCTTTCCCGTCGTTCATTTCCTTGGAAAAGATTCCCCTACCATTATTTGGGTTTCTCGCTCGTGGGGTTTACCTCGTTCCACTCCTATCATTTCTTCAAGGACTTCGTCACTGTGGCACTTTAAAGGTAGTCAAACCATATCCGAAAGGACTTAGGTTTTTTCCCTGCCGTTAAACCAGCCTTACAGCCAGAATACCCTAGCTTATGAATTGGCTAGGCACGAACACTACAGCCATCTCAGGCCGTGCGAGCATGGACTTTCCTCTACAACGTTGGCGTTGCAGCGATTACCCAAACGTTATGACATCCATTAGTATAGTGGAAACAAAAAGATTTTGCAACGTTTTTTTCTATGTAAAATGCTTAAACCTTTTCCCACCTTACATCATTCGTATAACTTACTTCCAAATACAGCTTTTTCTAAGTTAGATAAGCGTTTTAAAATATCCGTATTCGTGTTGTTATAAACCGGTTGTGCAACTGGTGTTTGTACAGGTTGTTGTGGAACTTGCGTTACTGCTAGTTTTTGTTCCTCTAATTCACGCTTTAAACGAGCATTTTGTTGCTTTAATTGCTCAAACTCTTTGTGGAAAGCTTCATAGTCTTTAATGATCATATCAAGAAACTTATCTACTTCTTCTTGCTGATAACCTCTCATACCTGTTTTAAATTCTTTTTCTAAAATATCTTTCGCTGTTAATTTAATTTTATCCGAAATCATTTTCTTCACCTCAAATTTTTACCAAAACTTTCATTAACTAAATTTTTTCAGAAACAATGCTTTTTGTCAATCATATATACGAGTACTATATTACATATTACTCTGCATTATTCCACTGTTCCTCTTCTATTATATCTTGTAACTCAGAAAAAAGAATGAAATAACTGTGATAATTTTCTATTTCCCCTTTTTTCTTTGCTGTTTCTACAATATATTTGGGACTTCCTGGTTTTTCTTCATCGTATACCGCTAAAAGTGCATCACTTTTTTCAATAAAAAATTGATTTTTTAATTTAAATTGCTCTGGGCTTTCATACTTCCGTTTCGTGATACTATCAACATGGTCTGCTTGAGAAAGAATAAATTCGTAATATTCACGATTATCTTCTTTCCAATTTTCTTCTTGTTCTAAAAACGGAGTGAATACCGCTAATTTTAAATCTGGATATTCTACTTGAATTTCAAAAACAACTTCAGCAGCCCATAATTCTACACCTAACTGGCCGCTTATTATAACCCATTCTAAACCATCTTCTACAAAAGTGGTTAATTTACGGTGTAATGCCTTTTTTATACACCCCACCCCTGGATGATCATTTTTAAATATTCCAAGTTCAAATGGCTTATATCCTGTTACTGCAATAACTTTCATATCAACACTCCAATTACAAAAAAAGAACTAGCATTTCGCTAGTTCTAACATATCATTTACTTTTTAAATATTCCACCAACGTTTGGTCCGATATTTGGACCTACTGGTGATACATTGTTTGGTAAAAACGGTGATACATTTGGTCCTGGTCCAAACGGTGATACATTCGGTCCTGGCCCAAATGGAGATATTTGATGACCGTGGTGATGATGACCATGGCCACACGGTCCACATCCACCGCCGAATCCTGGGTCGATTGGGTCCACAACATTTACATTTGAATTTGTTTGTGGGAAGAAGTTTTGGTTTTTAATTTGTTGATGATGTACATGTGTTGTATGTGTTGGGAAAATGTGTGGCACCACCGTTGTTGAAAAAGAGTGTGTTACGCATTGTTTCGTCGGATGAACGACAGGAGCAGTTGTACAAATAGGTCCTACAGGCTTATGCCCTCCAAAACAAGGATGACAATGATGCATAGTTTTTTCTCTCCTCTCTCGTTAAAAAAATCTGATTACACTTTACAGTATGAGAAAAGAGAGAAAGCCGTTTGTTATATATACCCATTTATTACAAGGAAATTTGTCTAGTCCTTTATTTCATATACCATACTTTCATAGACAACTCTTCAACATTACTTACCAAAAAAGCCTCCAACTTGCTTTACAATACCTGTCACCTGATTCATCGCATTCATCATTTGTCCAGCTGTATTCATCATTTTATTTACATCATAGTTACCATCGGATGTTTTAAATTGAGAAACAAAACTAGAAAACTGACTTGGCTGTTGTTGCTTTTGTTTACTCTGCGTCGGGTACGGCTGTTTTGGTGGATAAAACATCGCTTGTTGATTAGCATAGGGCGATGGTGGTGGCATATAATATTGCGAATTCATATAAGGCTGCTGCTGTTGTTGATTCATGTATGGTTGCTGAGCTTGTGATTGTTGAGCTTGATTCACATAAGGTTGCTGCTGTTGTGATTGTTGAGCCTGATTCACATGAGGTTG
>NZ_JAKUFY010000122.1:0-16128 GCF_022663675.1 Bacillus cereus group sp. BfR-BA-01355 | reverse complement strand
GCATGGGTGGACAAACGATTAGAACATTAGTACAGCTATTAAAAGAAGGTAGTTTTGAAGAAAAGAATTATGCGGAAAATCACCCAGACACCAAAATATCACCACTATTTGAAGGCGGAAAATCATATGTTCATAGTGTTACAACATTAGCAACCCCTCACAACGGTACAACACTTGCGGATGGTAGTCTTCTGCTGCCGTTCGTTAAAGATTTACTCATTACAGCTGCGAGCTTTGGAGGAAACAATAATTTATCTTTATATGATTTTAAATTGGATCAATGGGGTATAAAGAAGATTGCTGGAGAGTCCTTTTTCCAATATAGTAATCGTATTCTAAATAGTTCACTTTGGAAAAATACAAAAGATATAAGTCAATGGGATTTAAGTACAGATGGTGCAAAGGAGTTAAATAATTGGGTAAAGACGCAACCGGATGTTTATTACTTATCTTATAGTGGACATGCATCACAAGCAGCACCTATTACAGGTTTACATTTGCCTCATATAACGATGAATAAAGTGTTGATGGGGAATGCATTTTTCTTAGGTTCTTATGCGAGATATGAAGAAAACCGTCCGTTAGTTGATACTTCTTGGTGGCAAAATGATGGTGTAGTAAATACCAATTCTATGATTGCACCAATTTCTAATGTTGCTGTAAATAATCATGAGTCATTACAGGTTGGAAAATGGAATCATATCGAAACGAAAGCGAATTGGGATCATCTCGACATGGTAGGATTAAGTGTTTCAGACTCGTTAGGTTTTTCTAGCATTCAAGAGTTTTATAGAACAATTGCTGAAAAGCTATCACGTTTACCGAAATAAGTAATAATAAAGCGCTCTCGATGGAATTCGAGAGCGCTTTATATTATATTGAAAGAGGGGTTTGGTAGAAAAATATGGGGGGATATTATGAAGATTCAAGTTGTATTATCAGGATACGGAACAGTAGGCAGAGAGTTTATAAAATTATTAAATGAAAAGTATTCATATATATATGAAACATATGGGATTCAATTAGTTGTAAGTGGCGTATTAGGAAGAAATATTGCAATACATAATGAAGACGGCTTATCTCTTCATCATTTATTGATGTATGGTGGCGGTACCGCTGCAATTGAAAAATATTTAGAGTATCATCCGAAGGAACGTGCAACAACTAGCATAAGTGGTACTGTATTGGTAGAATCAACAGTTACAAATCTTAAAGATGGAAATCCAGGGAAACAATATATGAAACAAGCGATTGAGAAACAGATGGATATAGTAGCAATTTCAAAAGGTGCACTCGTTACAAACTGGAGAGAAATAAATGAAGCAGCAAGAGGCGTAAATGTACGAATTCGATATAGCGGTGCAACAGCCGCTGCACTACCGACGCTAGATATCGGACAATTTAGTTTAGCCGGTTGCAGTATTGAAAAAATAGAAGGAATATTAAATGGAACAACTAATTATATTCTTACGAAAATGTATGAGGAAGATATGACATTTGAAGAAGCACTGAAAGAAGCGCAAAATAAAGGAATTGCTGAGACAAACCCTATATTAGATATAAGTGGTTCAGATAGTGCGTGTAAATTGTTACTTTTGACAAACAGCTTAATGGAAACAGAGAAAACACTTACTGATATACATATAAAAGGAATCGAGCACGTTACAAAACAGCAAATACAAAATGCTAAGGAACAACATAAAATTATTAAATTAATAGCATCAATATATAAGGATGAGGGTGGCAATGTGAATTTAAATGTTGAACCGTGCGAAATAGAAAAAGATCATCCGTTAGCAAAAGTAAATGGGACCGAAAAAGGAATTACGTTCTTTACAGATACGATGGGACAAGTTACTACAATTGGTGGGGCTTCTAATCCACGAGGCGCTGCAGCTGCAGCTTTAAAAGATGTAATTAACTTATATCGAAAAGACTTGTAAGACCGTACCGCCCTTTATAAAAAATACATATGTCGTGGACCTTTTGTGAATGAAATAAATATGCAAAAATGATTGCAGGGGGTAAGGAATTGTTTAAGGATTTTAAAGTTGTTAAAGATCGTCCCGTTTATATTCAATTGAAAGATTATTTGAAGAAGATGATTATGAAAGGGCACTTGCTCGGGAATCAAAAAATCCCATCAACAAGGGAACTAAGTGAATTACTAAGTGTGAGTAGAAACACTGTACTTGCTGCTTATGCAGATTTAGAGCAAGAAGGACTCATTTATGCAGTTAAAGGAAAAGGGAACTTTGTTGCGAAGGTAGATATATCTAACACTTCGTCTGTTGAAATAGATTGGAAAAATAAACTTAATACAGTGACCGCATTAGCGGATGAATTAGATTTAATGAAACATGGTGTTCGTTGGGAAAAGGGAATGATTGTTTTTAATAGTATAGCCCCGGATGAGAAGCTATTTGATGTTGAAAACTTCAAAAGAGCTTTTCTTACTCGTATGTCCATTGAAGGGGACATCGTATTGAACTACGGATATGCAAAGGGATATAAACCGTTAATGAATTATTTACTTCATTACATGGAAATGAAAGGTGTAGACATTTCGAATAAAGATATTCTAATTACAAATGGATTTACAGAAGGATTGGATATTGTACTTTCTTCTTTATCAAAAAAATCCGGTCGTGTCATTTGTGAGAATCCAACTCACCACGCTGCACTAAAGCTGTTCCGTTTACATGGACTTGAAGTTCATGGGATTGATATGAATGAGGATGGTATTGATACGAATGAAGTTGAAAAAAGCTTACGTGAAAAAGATTTTGATTTTGCTTATTTAATTCCTTCTTATCATAATCCAACCGGTATTGTTACGAGTTCAGAGAAAAGAACGGAATTGATGAGGTTATTCTCGAAATATAAGGTTCCTATTATAGAGGACGGATTTAATGAAGAATTACGTTATTCAGGTTCACATTTAGCTCCCTTATTAACTTTTGCTGGAGCTGGCAATAATGTGATTTATATTAGTAGCTTTTCAAAGGTACTTTTCCCTGGTTTACGTGTAGGTTGGATTATTGCAGATAAAGAGCTGATTCATTATTTAGAAAGCGTAAAAAGAGCAAGAACAATCCACACATCTACGTTAGATCAAGCGGTTCTATTTCAATATTTACATGAGGGATATTTTGAGAAATATTTAAAAAAGGCAAGATCGGTTTATAAGAAAAAATATGAGTTAGCTGTCGGCGCGTGTAATCAGTTCATTCCTTTCAAAAGAATGACTGGAGATGGTGGACTTCATTTATTTATAGAGCTAGAAGAGCATATGAATGCCCGCACACTTTTACAAAAGTGTTATGAGAAAGGCGTTACGTTTTCACCTGGAGATGTTTTTTACTCTGATGGAGAAGGGGCGAACACTTTCCGATTAGGGTTTTCGCGCTTGAAAGAAGAAGAAATAGTTCGGGGAATTAAAATAATTGGTGATACATTAAAAAATGAAATTTGGAGTTGAGAAAATGAAAATCGGTGTTATTATGGGCGGGGTATCGTCTGAAAAACAAGTTTCAATTATGACAGGGAATGAAATGATTGCTCATTTAGATAAAAATAAGTATGAAATAGTCCCAATTACATTAAATGAAAAAATGGATTTAATTGAAAAAGCGAAAGACATTGACTTTGCGTTGCTCGCATTACACGGGAAATATGGAGAAGATGGGACAGTTCAAGGAACACTGGAGAGTTTAGGGATTCCTTATAGCGGAAGTAATATGTTATCTAGTAGTATATGTATGGATAAGAATATTTCGAAAAAGATTTTACGTTATGAAGGTGTAGAAACACCAGATTGGATTGAACTTACAAAAATGGAGGATCTAAAGCTTGATGAGTTAGATAAGTTAGGATTTCCATTAGTGGTAAAACCAAACTCTGGCGGATCGAGTGTCGGGGTGAAAATCGTTTACAATAAAAATGAATTGATCTCAATGCTAGAAACTGTATTTGAATGGGATTCTGAAGTAGTAATTGAGAAGTATATAAAAGGTGATGAAATTACATGTTCCATTCTGGATGGAAAACAGTTACCTATAGTTTCAATTCGACATGCAGCCGAGTTCTTTGACTACAATGCAAAATATGATGATACTAGTACAGTTGAGGAAGTTATCGAACTTCCAGCGGAAATTAATGAACGTGTAAATAAAGCGTCACTGGCTTGTTATAAAGCATTAAAATGTAGTGTTTATGCAAGAGTTGATATGATGGTGAAGGATGGAATTCCATATGTAATGGAAATTAATACATTACCAGGGATGACACAATCAAGTTTATTGCCAAAAAGTGCAGAAGCAGCGGGAATTAGTTATAGCAAACTATTAGATATGATTATTGAAACATCATTAAAAGTTAGAAAAGAAGAAGGGTTTTAAGGGGATTATATAACTAATTCTTTTGACAGTTTCACGAAGTATGCTATGATGAATACATTATAAAAACAAAATATTTATCCACTAGGGGGGCCTTTTATAGGCTGAGATCAAATGTGATTTTGAGACTCTTAGTACCTGATCTGGTTAATGCCAGCGTAGGGAAGTGGGAAAGACGTTGCTATTTAATGAGTAAATAAATACTGTCAATTTCACTTTCTTTACGCCTGTAAAGAAAGTTTTTTTATTTTACAGCTTTAATAATTGTGGATAAATACTTATATTTTATACATTATTGGAGGGATTTAAATGACTTTTTCACAATCATTACGTAAAGAAGTAGATTCAATTTGGGAAGCGAGTTTTAACCATCCTTTTGTAAAAAAACTTGGTGAAGGAACGTTAGATTTAGCTAGTTTTCGCTATTATGTGCTTCAAGATTCATATTATTTGAGTCATTTTGCTAGAGTACAAACTTTAGGAGCTGCAAAAGCTCTTGAATTAGAGACGACAGCTCGTATGGCACATCATGCTCAAAATACATATGAGGCCGAGTTATCTTTACATGAGAATTTTGCTAAAAAGCTAGGGATAACAAAAGAAGAAAAAGATAATTTTATTCCTGCGCCAACTGCATATGCGTATACTTCACATATGTATCGTGCTGCGTATGAAGGGCATTTAGGAGATATCATTGCAGCAATTTTACCTTGCTATTGGTTGTATTACGAAATTGGGGAACGTTTAAAAGAATGTCAGCCGGAAGAGCCAATTTATAACGAATGGATTTCTGCTTATGGATCTGATTGGTTCCGTACGCTAGTTGAAGAACAAATTACACGGTTAGATACTATTGCTGAAAAAGTAACAGAGGCAGACCGCAAGCGTATGAAACAGCATTTTATTATTAGCAGTCAATATGAATATTCATTTTGGGAAATGGCTTATACATTAGAAAAGTGGCCAGTGGATACAGACGTAAAAGACGTAATTGGATAAAGAATAGAAGTAATGTTAGAGATAGGTATGATCCATACCTATCTCTATATTTTTTCTTGTCAAATTTGCGTAAAGTCATTAGTGCTACGGATATGGTGAAATAGAATATCGATAATTTAGCTCATTTAATTGTCTACGCATTAACTGGATAAACTTCTGTCACATTTATTTTACAATTAAAGAACGTAAATGTTGGTGGTATGAAGTTAAATAAGAAAAGAAACCCGAGCTGTTAGCTGTAACGGAGTTGTTTTTTCTTTGCAGGAATTTCTAAGTTAACATGAAGTGCTGTTCATACAATATGCAAATTTGCATATTGTATTTTTTTGAGTTCTTTGTGTGTTAAAATCAAATATAGAGATATGGAAATATAAAGAAGCAAAAGCAGGAATATCCAATGAATTTTGAGAGGTGTTATATGTTTACAAATAAGAAATTAATTCGATTTGGTTTATCGTTGTTTGTATTTTTAGGGATAATTAATTTTACAATCAGCTATTTCCAAACATATCTTGAAACAGCAGCAGATATTAAATGGGTAATTCCAGAAATTTGGAAAACTATTTTACTAGATGTTCCTCAAGGTATACTTGTTCTTTTAGGCGCAATTGCATTATATGATTTCACAAAAGAGGCATCACAAAAAGACGCATCAATCTAAGTGTGTCTTTTTTCAATTAGAAATTTCATAGAGAGCTTTGCTGGAGAAATAGAATAAAAAGCCCTAATTAGGGCTTTTTTCTTTATAGGAATTTCTTAACCGTCATAGAAACCGGTTACTTAGAGGTGTTATAGCAAAGGCATTTACAGTACAAGAAAATCTAAGTGATATATGGAAATATATAGGATTTGTCCGCGTGATTATTGAGAAATTAATTGAGCTTAGTAAGTATGAAGATATGACGCTAGAATTTATATTTTATAATTTCTATTTATAAAAATGAGCCCATAGTAAAAATAGGTATATGAACAAGGTGCATCATCTAGTGATAAGTCATACTTTGTTGGTGTACGTATTGAACTTAGTTTATAGCGCTATTTCTACTTAGATGTAACGAACAGAAATATAGGGAAGCATCAATGAGGTTGTATTTTATAAACGGAGGTTATGAAAATGAATCAGTTTCAACAAGAAATACAAGCGTTAAGCCTTAATGATTACCGATCTGGAAATATTGTCTATTGGGACCAGCAAAATCAATATCCATATTACTATATTGAAGATGCTGCTCGTCGCTGTGGGGGTTGTGGTCGTTGTGGCGGATTCCGTTGTGGTGGATTCCGTTGTGGTGGATTCCGTTGTATTGGTTGCTTCGGTTGTTTTGGTTGCGGAGGTTGTGGCGGCTGTGGCGGTTGCTCTAACTGTTTTGATGGTTTTAGTGGTACTACTGATACTACTGGTACTATTATAACGTATGAATATTGATTGCATTTATCCTGCTATTTGCCGGGCAGTAAGACCCTAAAAAAATTCAGCGAGAGCAAAGAGAAGTTAGGTGGCCGGCTGCCCATAAAAGCCCGATGGATGAGGGCTAATTAAAGTTTCACCTTATCAATTAAAAAACATTAGTTTTATATATGTACGTGCCGACAAAGAATATAGTCATTATTAATGGATATATTCAATCATTCAAGTGAAAGAGTAACAATAAGATATATAGGTGTAATCAAGATGTGATGGATAAAGCAATGACTAGATTTAAAATCTAATCATTGTTTTTTTCTTATGGTTTTATAATTAAATATCTGTCTAGTTTGGGCATTGCTTCCTTCTAGCTAATGATTTTATTACAACCGTGTAAGGTTAATGTAATGTTAATCGATAGTAAAATAAGTTGCTTGAGTGTATTTTAAATAAGATTAAAAAGTACTGTTTATCTATAAAATAATTGGGTAAATAATATGTAATTAGGAAGTGTATGAATATGGTTGAACTAAAATCTATTTTCCATTCGTATAAAGTAAAGAGAAAAATAGCTAAAGATTTATACGGAAAAAGAGATGAATTGACACTGTTATTAAATGAATTTAATAATATGAAATGTACAGTAACATCTGAAAAGAAGAAAAATAATATATTATCTCGTTTGCAACTAATTTATCAAAATATAAAATTAGATAAGCAGTATCCTCTATCAGTTTCTTTTGATAGTAAATTATTGGAGCGATTAGAAAAAGAATCTCTACATACTATTGAGGATGGTGTAACATGTCTACATTTAATGTTAGATATGAATTATGAAAAAATAAAACAATATGGGTCGAGTACAAGTAGTTCATTCGTTCCATTATCGCAGTCTTCTATTTGTCTTGCTGATTGTATTTGTTTAACAGGATTTATAGTAGGTTTACTAGGAGTAATTTCATTTGGAGGGTTCATGTTATCTATATGTTCAACTACATAACGCTTGATATTTGTAAAAAGAGCACCGATTTAAGGTGTTCTTTTTTGGTTTTTCTGTAAAGTTATTGTAAATGATAAGTACAATATATTATATATATTATATAATTTAAATGTATTAAATTACGAATACTAAGAGGTGTTGTAGATAATAATTACTTTTAATTTTTAAAAGAGTCGGTTTGATAATGTTTTATGTAGATAGTTTTTACTTTTCTTTTAAATACTTTGTTTAAATGGATTAGATTAAGTAACTTTTGTTCTAGCTTTTTGATAATCAAGACAACTGAAGAAAGGAAAGAATCATTTTATGAAAAAATTAAGGTTGTTAACATTTGAAAATATAGTAGAACCTCTTTTAAATGAAAAGGTATCATTTATATACTTTCCTATTGAATGGCTGGACATCGTAGAGATACATTATAAGACGTTTTTATTAACGAGTAAGTTGAAACGTTTGAATGAAAGACTGTATGATATGTTTTCTGATATATTGTTTATTCAGCATAATCCGTACGTATTAAATGAAAATACACCATGGATTGTATCAAAAGAACCTATTAAACAAGAGCAGCTCAATTATATTTTTCAAAGTTGGTATGAGATTATTCATGATTGGAAACCAAATAAATTAGTAGAGCCACCAAAATATGAATGGCAATCCGATTTGATTTCTAATTTGCCAGTACTACATGATAATGAAACGTATTCTAAGTGGGTGCCCGCTTTAATCTCACATATTTTTTGTGAGCGTCCTATATATTTAGAAAATACAAATGCAGAAGAAATCTATTTTTCTCCTCTTAGATCACAAAATATTTGTGAGGCGATGTCAGGGCCAATAAAAGATGAAAAAACACAAGATTTTTTCTCCTATGTATATCGATTCGAATGCATAACCCGTGGTGGTGAGAACGCTCCATTATTAAATATTTCAATAGGGATTCGGAGATTTTATCAAGAATATAAGATGATAGGTCAAACAAACCTTGATATGACAACGTTTGTTTGACTTTTTTTGATAAAATGCAAACATTTTGCAAACATAGGTTATCCAAAGATACTTTTACCGAAGTTTTTAACTGCTTCTTCCTGCATATTCGGTAAAACATGAGAATAGACACTTAATGTCATTGAAATATCTGTATGACCTAATCGCTCACTGATGATTTTAGGGTTAACTCCTTGTTTCAATAGTAGAGTTGCGTGTGTATGTCTTAAATCATGGAATTTAATTTCTTTTATACCTACTTTGTTTGTCATCCTAATGAAACTTTTTCTGAAATGTGCTCTTTTTATTATTCTTCCAAACTCATTACAATTTATTAAATCTTGATCTAGATAAGCAGAACCAAACTTTAATTTCTCTTTATTGATTAAAATTTTATGTTTTTTTAAGGCTGCTATTGTTTCATTAGGTACAGGAATTGTGCGTTTTGATGAATTTGTTTTTGCAGTTTTTTTGATTTTATTGTCATGACCAGATGTTTGATTTATTGTAACGGTATGTTTTTCAAAATCAATGTCCTGCCATCGTAACCCTAGAACTTCTCCCAGACGCATACCTGTAGTTATTGCAAGTAGATACCCAATGTGATATCGTGATTCTTGTGAACGAGCCAAAAACTTTTTTACTTCTTCCTCTGTCCAAGTCTGGATAGGGGTTTTTTCTTTTTTAGGTATCTCAGCAAAATCTGCTGGATTTCGAGAAATAATATTTTGTTTTACAGCTAGGTTTAAAGCGCTCTTTAAAATTCTATGCATAAGCAGAATAGAATTGTTTGCAATCCCTTTATCTATCGCAGTCTTATAGCATTTTTGAATGTGCATAACATTTAATTTATGGAGCGCGACCATTCCTATACTAGGTATAACATGTTGGTTGATAAATGCCCTATAGCCAGCAAAGGTACTCTTTTCTATGCTCATACTTTTAATTTCTAGCCAATGATTTAGGTAATCTTTTAGCGTAACTTTAGATGGCTCTATAAAAGTTCCTTCATTCAATTCTGTAATCTTCTTTGCTACATCGGCCTGTGCTTCTTTTTTTGTCTTATATCCAGAAAACCACTTCTGTCTTCTTCTTCCTGTCTCTGGATCAGGACCGATATCAATAACGATGCAATATTTATTTCCTCTTTTTCGAATATGTCCTTTCACTTAAAACACTCCTTCATTTATTTTGAATCATGTTGTATAAGTCTAGTTGTAATTTTACTGCTATGAAAATTACATGGTTGGACATATCAGCGATGGATATATTCTATCATAAATTTATACAATTCAAATGAATATAAAAATAGGATAATATATTTATTTTTTTGTAAAAATCTCCAAAAAAATCATAATCGTAAGTATAATGAAATATATGGAAGGTGTTTAGGTGTCGGTTGTTATATTTGTGTGTAACAATTAATAGATGTCAATTACCTTGTTAGTTTATATTACAGGAGTGAGAAATTTGGCTAAAAAGAAAAGCAGTAAAAGAGTAAGTTTTTCAGCGTACCAAATTGATTTACAATACATACAAAAATCAAATAGTGGAAAAGCAGACACTATTAAAGACACTTGGGATGCGAATTTTTTTGGGAAACTATTACGAGAAATTTATGCCAGAGATAATTCTGCAAAAAAATTTGTGGTTTCTGATGAATGGTTTATGCTATTAAGCGATTTACAAGAAGATGAACATACTATTTATGGGAATTTCAAGTGTGCTGAATATGGACGAGTTGCTGATTTAATTCATGCAGACACATTAAAAAGTAGAACAAACCCAAGACAAATGCGTGAAGGAGAGGAAGATCATGTTCATTTTATGATTAGAAAAAAGGACGGCTTTGTGCTTTTGCAGTATAATATAAAGCTAAATCGTTCTAAGTTACAAGATTATTTAGATAAACATGGAAAAAACACTTTAATAAATTCATCGTATTGTAGTTTTAATATTTGTTCATTGTTAAGTGTAGATTTTATAGAGGATTTAAAAAAGTTAGATAAGATTAAATCTACAAAAATTGAAATCACTTCAAAAGTCGATACTGGAGAGAATGAGTTTATACGTGAGATGCAAGGAGAAATGGAAGAGTTAGAAGCTACACATGTTTCTTTAGAGTTTAAAGCAAAACGGGTTAAAGAGGGACTACAATCTATTGTGCCATATATTAATAAATTCCGCGGGCAGAGAGGAGTTACATCTATAAAAGTAATTGGGGAACATAAAGGGGCAGAAAAGAGTATAAATATTGATAAATCACATGAAATTTATAGACCAGATGTTAAAGTGGATAAGAATAATAACCCCAGTAGCGAGGATCTATATGACAAAATAGCAAGTATAATAAAAGGGCGTGACTCGTTAAAAAGGAGCGAATGATTAAATGGTTAAAGCAAAAGCTTTTTTTAAAGCGAATAAATTTTTATTCGATTCTTTTCGGAATTACATTAAGTTTTCTACAAAATCTGAAAAAGCTTTTGATATTTATTTTGCAATTATTATTAGCTTGTTCTTTGTATTCACAGCAGCATATTTTACCGATATGAAGGTTAAAGAATTTATGGTAAACTTTCAATCTTTAAATAGTATAGTTATTACTGCCATATCTATTTTAGCGGGTTTTAACATGGCCAGTATAGCAGTGATATCAAGTTCACAGTCAGATATGATTAATAAGCTTAAAACAACTTTTAGCGAAATTGACTCAAGCGTTTCTAAATTCGCAGTGTTAGTTATATTTTTTACATGGGCAATAACTATACAATTGACTGTTGTATTGATGGGGATAATATTGCATTTTTGCAGTCAATTTTTAGTACAGCCATTTTTGTTGAAATTGACGGTTCCAATTTGGTTGTGGATCATTTTATTTATGTGGATGTTTATATTTATGCACTCAATTTTTATTTCAATTAGAAATGTAAAAATGTTATTTTTCTTTGTCAGTAAAGGATTGCAAAATCAATAAAAGAGCCAAATGGCTCTTTTATTTTTTCATGTATACAGCATTGAAATCGTTTTACAGGCAACTACCACAGTACACACTGTCGTAATTACACTAGCCAACGTTTTTGGAGCATGGATTTTTAATAATAAGATATAAACTAATTCAAAAGTAACTCCGATAACAAGGAACATAATAGCTGTTTGTATAGCTAATTGATTCATAGGTGATTGTATAGAACTAAAGTTAACCTGATTCATTTAGTGTACTCCTTATTTTTATATTTTAACATAAAAATATTGTGTTTTAAAAATGAAGTATTGCCGTTTTCCAATATAAAAGAATACTGTGTTATATTAATTACTAAACTTTCTCAATAATTTTCAGATTATCACATGACTAAAAGTTTAAATTTTTGTGATATTATGAAAATAAATAAAAAACGGACATAAAAAAGACCCATGACTGTGTAAGTGGTGCTGCAACACCCCTACACCGTCTCCCTAACCACAGTAGGGAAAACAACTGTCATAAGTCTTCGTACATTAGTATAACACACAACTTAGATATAATGACACGTTTCTCTGTAAATGTAAAAACTAGGGGGGACGTGTCTTTTGTCCATAAGGAGGACAAAAATTGTGCAAGTTTTATTGGATTTTAACGATATGCAAGAAAGTCTAAAATCATCCGGTTATACAAATAGGAAGTTAGCGATGCGTTTTAAAGTAACGCACACAACTGTAAATAGTTATTTTAATAAAAAGGGTAAATTTGATTTTATGCACTTTGTGGATGCACTTAGGTTATATAAGCCTAAAGATATTAAGTTTAGAAGAAACTGTATCAAAGAGTGTATACCAACACTTTCACACAAAAATTTAAAATTGGCATTAGAAGTGTTAGATATGTTTGGAGAATATGAACTTCAAGATATGATTATGCAACAGATAAATAAATTTAAGAGCAACCAAACAGAAAACGAAAAAGAAAAGAAAAAAAGTATTTCGAAAACAGTGCGAATAAACTTAAACTTGGTTCCTTTATACCAAACATTGCGAGAAAGGAGTGAAAATACGATTACACCTAAGGTGTTCTTTGAGAAAGTTGATAAAATGAGAAAAAATCAAAAATATATTGATAATGAACTTGTAATAATATTGATTCTAAACACAATATATTCTTTTTTTGATTTAGGTAATTACAAGATGGTGAATGAATATATTCAACAATTATTACCTGATATTACAAAAATTAAATGTCGCTCTTTAAGAGAGTCATTTTTGTTAAGAATAAAAGAAATGGAAATTTTTGTTTACCTTCATGAAAATAAGTTGAGAGAATCTCGTCAACAATGTTTTGATATAATAAACGACGAGACAAATTGTTATGTCAGTACTAAGGCGGTAGCGTATTGTAAAATTGGAGAGACTTATGTTTTCTCAGATTATCAGAAAGCTAAAGAGTACATGGAAAAGTCACTAAAAGTTATTGGTGATCCACCTAATAAGAAACTAGAAATAAGGAGAGAAAAAGTACTTAATACACTTTTGTTTTTAAGAATATATCATAATAGAGATTTACATGCTATTAACTTTAATGATTTAGATGAAGCCGAGAGAGCTTTTTTACATGTAAGGTTAGGTGAGAATGAAAAAGCAATTAAAATTTTACAGAACTTAAAAAATAACAACGGGTATCTTAGTAGTTTTCAATTGTACTATATGGGGCTCGCAGTTGGAGGCAAAGAAGGGAAAAAATACTTAGAACTATCCCTTGAAAGTTTTTCTAAATCAGGCGATTTCTTCTATGTATTTCTACCAAAAGAAGCATTGGAATGTTATAATTAAACCATACATAAAAGGTGGTGAAGCACTTGAAAAATAAGTTTGTAAAAGTAGTGTTATCTATTGTAGCTGTAGCTTGTCTTTCTATCACAGCTTTTCAAGTGACAGAAAAAAATAAAGTACAAAGCGCTAAAGAACAAAAAACAATTCTATACATGATTGATCCAGGTCCCGGGGGTGGATAATTATATAAATACAAGAAATGACACTATCTAATAGATAGTGTCATTTCTGCTTTAAAGGGAATGGAAACATTTTGACTGGAACGACAAAAACTTTCCACTTTTAGAAAGTGAACGTATAAATAACAGGATGCAAGGGGGAACTAGTAGTGACAAAAGAAGAAATTGTAATGCTATTCTTAGATACAGTAAAAGAATTCGCTCCTGAAAAATTAGAGGAATATATTGCAGAGATTAAAAAAAATAGCCTATCCTAATTCGAGAGGCTATTTTTCCGTTTTCTTATGATGCTTATTCAGGGCTTGAGCGATAGCTAACATTTGGTCTAATGCCATATCTTCTTTATCTTTTGGAAGAGGTTCTAGCCATGCCATAATTTCTTTGAATTTCTCGTATTTATTATCATCCTGGTTTGCTTCGGTATTTTCTCCATATAAATAGTTCACAGGAACGGCAAATCTTTGCGCTATTTTTTCTATTGTCTCACGACTCGGGAAGGCTTTTCCATTTTCGAATTTTGAAACGGTACCCTTAGTAAGATCTACTTCTTTACCAAATTGTTCTTGGTTCATTTTATTTTTTAAACGAATTTGTTTTATTCTATCTTTCATATCCATAAAAAAACTCCCCTTAGTAAGACTTTTCGATACTCCTAAATCCTATTAAGTTTATTATAAAGTTTCCTGACAAGAAACGTAAAGAACAAAAAAGTTTCCTATTCTGAAATTTTTTATAAAAAACACTTGAAGTTTCATACAATGAAACATATAATAGGCTTGTAAGCATCAGAAGGGAGTGATCAGATGCAAACCGATACACCTAAAACAGAACTTCAAAAAGCATTTGAAGAATCTGGACTTAAATATCATGAACTAGCTAAAAAAGTAGGGATATCGAAGTCATACTGCTATAAAATAATTAATTGGAATTTGAGGGTTTACTATGATGTAGCAGTTAATATATCTAAAGTATTGGGAAAGGAAACAACTATATTGTTTAAGGAACAAGAAAAAAATTTTAAGTAATAAGTTTCATTGTATGAAACTTATTTAAAAGGAGTGAAAGAAAATGGGTTTAGAACAATTTATTAAAGAATCTATTCGTGAAATTGTAAGAGAAGAAATCAGATCAGCAATAGCTGATCTACAACAACAATCACAACCAAATAAGGTTATGCGAGTGAAAGAAGCCGCAGCTTATCTCAACATTGCAGTTTGCAGAATGTATGAATTAGCAAATCACCCTAGGTTTCCAGTAATAAGAGAAGGGCGTAAACTACTTTTCCTGCAAAAGGATTTAGAGGCTTGGCTTGAAGCACAAAAGGAGGTGATTTAGTGGAAGATACAACATCGGTAATTATATTCGCAATGTTTATCGCATGTAGTGCATGGTTGCTTTACATTACTTACGAACCAATAAAACAATGGGCTTGGAGTGATGTAGAACAAAACAAAAAGACCCACGGCAATGGGTCCTTTTCAAAAAATAAGTTGTTCTAAGTATACCACGGAAAGTAGGGAAATAGTACATGGATTTAATTGAATATCAGGTGTTATTACCTAATAAGTTCAGGGACTTAGCAAAAAGCAAAGATGAATTAAAACAGTAAAGCAATATTTCAGTGTTTGTTATCCGCATTATAGAATTCAAAGAATTATCAAAAGCGGACAAGCATGTATTGCAATTTGCACTAGGAGGTTAAAAGATGGCGATATTTAGACAAGTACACACTTCATTTTGGAATGATGTGAAAGTGCAAGAAGATTTCACACCAGAAGATAAGTATTTTTTCTTATATTTATTAACAAATCCACAAACGAAACAAATTGGTGTGTATCAAATAACAAAAAAACAAATGGCTTTTGAAACAGGTTATTCACATGAAACTATAAAGGCATTGATGCAACGTTTCGAAGACTATCACAAGATAATAAAATACGATAATGAAACCAGAGAATTAGTCATTTTTAATTGGGGGAAATACAACCTGAAAAAAGCTGGAAAACCAGTTGAAGATTTAATAAAGAAAGAATTAAAAGAAGTGAAAAATATCTCTTTGTTGATTCCAATATGCAAACATATAGAGCAAAAGTCCATAAAAAGGCTAATTGAAACGTTTATTCACGACTCGTATAACGGCACGTTAACGAACCGTGGTACGAGTCGTGGACAAGAAGAAGAAAAAGAACAAGAAGAAGAAAAAGAAGAAAAAGAAGAAAAAGAAGAAAAAGAACAAGAAGTACCTTTAGTAGTAGAAAATCTCGCAATTGATTTTTATATGAAAAATTTCGGACATATCTCTCCATTCATGGGAGAAGAAATTAATCAATGGATAGATGAGCTTAATCAATCGTTAGTAGT
>NZ_JAKUFY010000121.1:0-16345 GCF_022663675.1 Bacillus cereus group sp. BfR-BA-01355 | reverse complement strand
TTCTCTTCTTTTTGAGATTTGTCGTCAGCTTTTTTACCAGAAGCATTCGTAGCTTTTGCAGCACCTGCATCAGCTTTAATTTCTGTTACTGATTTATTTAAGTAACGTTCAGGATTCACAGCCACATTGTCTTTACGTACTTCAAAGTGAACGTGAGAGCCTGCCTCTTTATTCATTGCACTTAGACCGGATGTTCCTAATACTTCACCTTGTGCAACTCTTGCACCTTTTTCTACTTTCACACTGCCTAAGCTTTGATAAGATACCGCTACACCATTTCCACTATCAACTGTTACAACATAACCAAGAAGTGAATCTTTTTCAGCTTTCGTTACTGTACCACTTAAAGCAGCAGCAACATTGAACTCTTTCCCATTCTTCGCAGCAATGTCAATTCCTTTGTTCGGGGAATATGTGTTGTTATAAAAGACAAGTGCTTTTTCTTGTTCCGCCTCAGTTGCTGCATCTTCATAGAATTTCTTCTGTACGACTACTTCCGCATTCGCGGCAGCTGGCATTTTCACTACTTCTGAAGATTTCGTTACTGGTACTGCTGGATCTTCCGATTGTGTATACGGTGTTGCTTGATCGTGGTTTGGAGTCTTCTTCGGATTAGCTCCTTGGAACCATAGCGCAACCATTAAGATTACCGCTGCACAAGCAATGTATAGTGCCGGAAACACCCATCTTTTCTGAAATAAATGTACTACCTTTTGCGACTTTTTATTATTTCTTCCTCGCATTCCATCATCACCTCAGCAATCATTTTGAACAATATTCACGTATCCTATACAACGTATAACTAATTACTTTTCGACAAAATCTGTAAAAATATGTATAAGGAATGTAAAATTTCCGAGGAAATGATAGAAAAAAAGAAAAAACTGAGCGTTTCGGCTCAGTTTTTAGTCTAATTGTTTCTTTTTGTACACAATAATACAAAGAATGATAAGACATATAGTCCAAATTGTATTGTTTAAAATATGTTCTTGAATCGCAATAAACCCTTCTCCCTTTATAACTTTTTGCAATGCCTCCATAACATGATTTGTCGGAAGAAGATTAACTACTTTTATAATAAATTCATTCTTAACCATTTCTTGTAGCATCGGCCCCATTATGAATATTATAAAAATCGGAAGCCCCAATATAGATGTTTGTGCTATATTTTGGGATAGTAAGCCAACTATAGTACCTAAAACGACACATAACAATGTTCCTATTAAAATAATAATAACTAGCATACCAATATTTCCTTTAAAAGTATCTAAAATCACTAAACTAATAAAACTAGATGCTAGTACAAAAAATACAGTTAATACACTTTTACCTAAAATAACTTCTATTGGACTTGCTGGAGACAACATCAATACTCGTAACGTGTGTTTTTCCTTCTCCTCTGCAATAATAATTGCTTGCACATAACTTCCCACCATGGTAATCGTCATTACAATAACAAAACCTGCAAAGAACTCTTTTATAGAATCCATATTACTATAGAATACAGCAAGTAGAATAGGTAATAGCGCCATTAATATAACTTGTGAGTTTTTACCTGCATCATTTATTTCTTTTCTTACAATAGCCGAAAACCGTTTCATTGAAAATGTCATTATAATCCCCTCCCAGTAACTTCAATAAAGATATCGCCTAGCGTTGGTTCGTGTGAATGAATAGATAACAGTTCGCCCTTTTTCATCCATTCTGAAATACGTTTTGCGCCTAATTCATCTTTTTGCACTACTTCTTTTTGTTTATCTTTTAATACGACCTCTATTTGATCCTTAGCGTATTGTAAGCGTAGGTTCTCTGGCGTATCAAGCGCTACAATTTCTCCGCCACAAAGGAAGGCAATACGGTTACAAAGCGTTTCTGCTTCATCCATGTTGTGAGTCGTTAAGAAAATGGTCGTTCCTTCTTCATTTAAGTCTTTTAAGATTTTATGAATGTTTTGAACGTTTACTGGATCGAGTGCAGATGTTGGTTCGTCTAAGAAGAGGATATCTGGTTTATGAAGGATTGCTCTTGCTAGTGTGACGCGTTGCTTCATTCCCTTTGATAGTTTCTTTACTGGTGTTTTTTTATCATCTAATAAATTTACTTGTGCTAGTACTTCATCGATTCGTTCTTTTTTACAATCGTATAGGTCACAAAATAATAGTAAGTTATCATAAATACTAAGTCTTTCATATAAGCCGCTGTTATCTGTTAAAATACCAATTCGTTTGTAATCGATGCTACTTGGTCCTGTAATATCTTTCCCTAATACTCTTACTGTTCCAACACTATGAAGCAATTGAGAAGTTAAAATTTTTACCGTTGTCGTCTTACCAGATCCACTCGGTCCAAGGAATCCGAAAATCTCTCCTTGCTTCACCTCAATATTTACATTTCGAAGTGCCGTTTTTCCATCGAAACTTTTCATTACATCTTTCATTTCAATTGCCAATGTCATTTCTTCATCCCCTTTGTTTTTCTTCTTTATAGATGAAAGTCGCTTTAGCGCTTTTCGTTCGTTTGTTTCGCTTTTCTTGACTCAATCATATGAAAAACAAAGGGTTTACGCAGTAAAATACCGGTAAAAGGAGTATTTTTACCGGTGAATGAATCGCATGTTGAGCTTATTGGAGCACTTTTTATAGCCCAATCACGCCTTTTAATTCATCCATGCGTCCTTTCGAAAGCGGGATTGAACTTTTTCTTTCGTCATCCAAAATTAAACTAAAACTATTACGAGTCCACGTAATCACTTCTCGTACTCTTTGTAAATTCACAAGATACGAGCGATGACATCTAAAGAAACCAAAACCTGTTAATCTTGCTTCTAGTTCACTTAATGTTAATGCACATACGAAATCACCTTCACGAACGTGAATATGCGTTACTCCGTTTTGCGTTTCAATGAAATGGATTTCCATCGGATCAAGTAAAATGATTTTATCGTTCACTTTCGCTGGTATTCTTTCTAACTTCATTTGCGGAATCATTTGAATGACTTTTTCTTCACCGACTTCTTCCACTTCCTCTTGCTCAATTTCTATCTTTTTCACACCATCGTTGTTTAATATGTATACATCTTCCGTTAACGAAAGGGCATCCGATAGGAAAGATGACGTAATAAAAATCGCCTTTCCTTGTTCTTTCATTTTCATGATTGCTTTTCGAATAATGATCGTACTCTCTATATCTACATTTTGCTCTGGCTCTTCCAAAATAACTAAATCCGGATTATGAATCATCACTCGTCCAATATGAAGACGACGCTTCTCTGAAAACGATAGTTTTTCTATTTTAACGTTTAGTTTATCTAGGAGACCAACAGACTGCACAACTTCTTCTATGCTTATCTTTGATTCATAAAGCCCTATTAAAAACTTAAAGTATTCCTTCACCTTCAAACGATCATATGCCTCATCTTTCAAAAAACAAAAGCCGATGCGTGGATAATTTTTCTTTCCAATTGCTCCCCCTTCAAACAGTACATTGCCAGTCGACGCTTCTTCTTCGCCTATAATGATGCGGTGCAACACTTTAGCTGTATGATTATTGCATTGCAAAACAACACATTGTCCTTTCGCGACTTTTAGGTCAATTACCGGTAATTGGTTCGTTTTCCCTAACTGTTTCAACTCCAGTAGCACCATTTCATCTCCCCCAAATGCCTTTTTATCCTATTATATCAAACAGTTAATGGAAAATTATGATATTTTAAACAAAAAAATAAGTGCCAGAGTTCTGACACCTATTTCTTCACCATCAATTTTCCTTCATAATCATTCATCGTCTTTATTTCAACGCCTTTATAGTAATGAGCGACGATATCTGTATATTTCTTTCCTTCCGCTGCCATACCGTTCGCTCCGTATTGACTCATACCAACGCCGTGACCGAAGCCTTTCGTTGTAATGATGATTTTATCCCCTCGTTGTTTCCACGTGAAATCAGAAGAACGTAAATCTAACTTTTCACGAACTTCTTTTCCTGTTAATGTTTTTCCTTGAAAAGCTACATCCTTTACGCGCTTTCCTTCCGTAAGGTCTTTAATATTTCCAACCTTCCCGTCTGCTAGTACTTTCACACCGAGACGTTTTTGAAAATCAGCTACTGTAAATGTTTGCTCGCTCGTAAACTTTGGAGAGGCTTGATCCCACGGACTATCTACACTTTTCAAGTACGGATAATCATTTCCCCAATAGTCAGCTGCATTTTCTGTCCGGCCATTACTCGTTGAGAAGAAGGATGCTGAAATTGGTTTTCCATCATATGTTAAAACTTGTCCTGCTGTTTTCGAAACGGCTTCTTCGATTTTCTTCAAATTATTTTCGTAGTTATTACCCCATTGTTTCTTCAATTCTTCTTTACTTTTGTACACTTGATCTTTCACCGTATCTGTCACGTCCGCATTATTTTTCTTTCCTCCGCTTAGCATACGTTGTACTACAAATGTTCTCGCTGCTAATGCCTGTGCCTTTAGTGCCTCTATTTCAAAACTGGCATTCATCTCAGAAGCTACTACACCGGTCACATACTCCTCCATAGGCAATGATTCTACCTTCTTCTGTTTCTCACGATATACAGCAACTTGAACCGCTGTATCTACTTTTCCTGGAGCTGGTATACTTTCTATCGCTGGAGGAGTTTTAGAGGCCGTTTCTTCCCCTACTTTTGCTTTCGCAAATGGGATAACAAGGGCTGCAGGTACAATGATAACGAGCGCTATTAAGAGCGCTACTGTAATAAAAAGTGGCTTTGAAAATTTCATCCTATTTTCCCCCAATATAAAAGCTTTACTCCATTCATTCTTATGGAACAACTCTTTCTTTTAGAACATACTTAAGGAGGAAGAGCATAAAACGGAAATTTTCTAAATATTTTTACTGGTACGTGCATAAGTATAGAATTTATTGACTATAACAGTAATAACCCAAAAAAAAATAGCCCCTATGTCAAAAGACATAGAGACTATTTCAATTAAGCGTGAAGATCAGAAACTTCTTGTTCTTTCACTTCTTCTACTTTTTCGTTTACACGTTCAATAGTTGCACCTAATGCAGCTAATTTCTTATGGAAATCTACATAACCACGGTCAAGATGTTTTAACTCAGTTACACGAGTATAACCTTCTGATACTAAACCAGCTAAGATTAATGCAGCTGCAGCACGTAAATCAGTTGCGCCTACTTCAGCACCTTGTAAGCTGTTTGGACCGTTCATAATAACAGAACGACCTTCAATTTTAATATCAGCATTCATACGACGGAATTCTTCAACGTGCATAAAGCGGTTTTCGAATACCGTTTCTGTAATCATGCTTGTTCCATCAGCTTGTAGTAATAATGCCATCATTTGTGATTGCATGTCTGTTGGGAAACCTGGGTGAGGCATAGTTTTAATATCAACCGCTTTTAACTTATCTGGGCCGATAACACGTACACCTTCGTTTTCCTCAATAATTTTAACACCCATTTCTTCCATTTTCGCTGTAATTGAGCGTAAATGTTCAGGTACAGCATTTTCAATTAAGATGTCTCCACCAGTAATTGCTGCTGCAACCATGAATGTTCCCGCTTCAATACGGTCAGGAATAATAGAGTGGTTTGCACCATATAATTTATCAACGCCTTCGATACGAATCGTTCCAGTTCCAGCTCCGCGTACTTTCGCTCCCATTGCATTTAAGAAGTTAGCTAAGTCAACGATTTCTGGTTCTTTCGCTGCGTTTTCAAGAATTGTTGTCCCTTTTGCTAATGTAGCTGCAGACATAATGTTTTCTGTCGCGCCTACGCTTGGGAAGTCTAAGTAGATTTTAGCTCCTTTTAGTTCTCCCTCAACATATGCCTCAACAAAACCGTTACCAACCTGTACTTTTGCTCCCATTGCTTCGAAGCCTTTTAAATGTTGGTCAATTGGACGTGAACCGATTGCACATCCACCAGGAAGTGCAATACGAGCACGACCATTACGTGCTAATAATGGTCCCATTACTTGAACAGATGCACGCATTTTACGTACATATTCAAATGGTGCTTCAATGTTTAGTTCTTTAGAAGAATCGATTGTTACTTGATTATTTTCAAATACGACTTCAGCATTTAAATGACGTAATACCTCATTAATTGTGTATACATCAGACAAAACTGGTACTTCAGATAGTACATTCTTTCCATCACTCGCTAATAGGGCTGCAGCGATTATAGGTAATACAGCATTTTTTGCGCCCTCAACACGCACTGTGCCGTTTAACCGCTTTCCGCCACGGACGATGATCTTTTCCAAATTATTCCCCTCCGTGTCCTTTTTTCAGTATCTATTCACTCAATACTCAGAAGTTATGATCGGTGTGCCAACCACAATTGTATCTTTGTTGTCTGTAGAACGTATTGCTATTTGCACATTTATTTTCTCTCTATTTGTTGAAAGAGCGTCATCCCACTTTTTATTGTATGCGGAGACTGACACAAATGCTCTTTCTTCTACTTGTTCGATCGCTCTTGCTGAAAGATCTTTCAAAACCTGATTGGTTTTATTTTGCAAAACACCTTCAATCTTATCATTCAGTACACCTTGAACACAAGTGTAAATTATAGGTTTTTCACTAAAAATTTTATTCACTTTTTGAACATACTTCGGGTCCCATTTCGCCCCACTTACTTCAAAGATAATGAAAGTGTTTTCTTTAGTATTTTCTTTACTCCAAGTTACTACTACTCGTTCTTCATGAGAAGCAAACTTTTTATAGGATGTAGCTTTATATCCATCTGGAGATTGCTCTACTTCCCACTTTTGAATATTTGCCTTGTCCTTCACATCGTTTAACAACTTTTGAAACGTATGTATATTAGAAATTGTTTTTGTTTCTCTAGCTAACCATGACCATTTTTCTACTTTAGCATCATTTTTCTCTAAAGCCTTAATCATGCTCTCCATTTTCTGTTCATCGCTTATCGGTTTCATCTCTCTATATCCAACCAAAAATAAAACAACACTAAGTGCAACAATAAGAATGGCTTTAAGCTTCAATTTCATCCCCTCCTATCCCCATTGTTAACGGAGATTTGAGGTTCTATACACTTACTTTACTAAATACGTTAAACTCTTCGAATAGCCTAAATAATCAAGGAAAAAGTTACTTACAGATGTCCCAATTGCAATTGTAATTAAGATGAGTAATACTCGCGTCTGCAGCACTTTTCCGGACTTCATTAAACGCTCAATGTGAATGCCTTGCAAAGCCCACCACGTAATGGTAATAAACAATAAATGCGAAACAATGGCAATCAGTGCTTGTTGCCCTAAAAGTTGTGCCAAAAAATCGACCCCTTTTTACTCAGCTACTACTTATGAAAGAATATAAAAACGATACCATAATAAGTAGGAGCCACACTTTTTCAAATGCAAATAGACATCTTACATTTTACATCGTGATTTTCTTTCAAAAAACGTATATCTACATTACAAGTTAACACAAAATAAAAAGCGCAGAGTACTGACTCCACACCTTTTATTTTCACTATTGTACCACGTTCCCTAAGAAGAAGAAATCTTTCATTAATGGAAAATATTCATAAAAGAAATTGTACCCAATCATCGGCATAATCCCTAGTATTACAATCGAAATTGCACAAAGACTCATAACAACCTTTATATTTAACGGTAACCGTATCCTCTCTTCTGTCTCTCCGGTGCGGAAAAACATTTGTTGTAAAATACGGAAATAATATACGAATGAAACAACTGTCGTACCCATCATAATCGAAGCTAGTACGTAATGTGCTGGCTCTACATGAAGCGCGCCTAAAAAGATGTTAATCTTTCCAATGAAGCCAGCCGTCCCTGGTATCCCGGCCAGCGATAAAATAAAGATTGTCATCATGATCGCTGCAAATGGTGATTTCTTATATAATCCGGTGAAAATCGTTATGTTTTCCTTATCGTTTTGTAAGATTAAGCCGTGGATAATGGCAAACGCGCCTATATTCATAAGCATGTATGCCAGCATATAAAACCACATGCTATCCAGCGTAAATGGTGATAATGCCACAAGTGGAACGAGCAAATACCCAGCATGCGCAATACCTGAATAAGCAAATAAACGTTTTATGTTGTATTGTTTTAACGCGACTACATTCCCAACAATCATCGTTATACTTGCTAGCACCGCAATATATATACTCATATGCCCATATAAAGATTGCATATCTCCTTGTATTAATACACTTGCAAAAACCATAAGGAACAAACGAATAATGAGTAGGAACCCAGCAATTTTAGAAATCGTTCCAAGAAAAGCGGTAACAGGTGTAGTCGCTCCTTCATACACATCAGGTGCCCACATATGAAACGGCACTGTGGCAATTTTAAATGAGAGACCGACTAGCAATAAAAGAAATGCGAGAGCTAGCAATAACTGAATACCACTAGCGAGCTCCCCAGTGAGTACCTTTTGCATATCTACAATGTTAGTTGAACCTGTAATACCGTATAAATAACTCATTCCGAAGAGCGTGATCGCCGTTCCAATTCCTCCGCTAATGACATATTTCATTGCCGCTTCATTTGATGCACGGTTCTTTTTTCGTATTCCGACTAAAATATAAGAAGAAAGTGAAAGTAACTCTAAACCAACGAAAAGGGTGATAAAGTCAACACTAGAAGCCATGAACATCGCGCCAAGAAGTGCCATTAAAAATAAGTAATAATATTCGCCCTTATCTTCAATCGGATTCTTCTTATCATCGCTCATTGCGATGCATAAAATGAGAGCTGAGGCGCCTAATAACAACGTTTTAAACCCTTTTGAAAATCCATCTAACACAAACGATCCATTTAAAATATCTCCAGCTGGTTCGCTATATAGCGTAATTAATGAAACAATTGCTAATACGATGGCAGCAATCGCACCAAGAGCTACATATCTATGGTTCAGCTTAAAAAACAAATCACATATGGAAAGAAGGATGGCGGCCCCGAGAATAATAAATTCTGGCACCATTAGATGCCACGATAAGCTAAGTAACGTATTCATATCCATCCTACTTCACCCCCAATGTTTTCAATGTATTTTGAAGCGGATCCCCTAGTATCTCTGGCATAACTCCAATTGCAATAATACAAAAGATAAGTAGTAAAACAGGGACGTACTCCCATCCGTGTATATCAGATTTTGCTTCCCATTCTTTCTTTCCAAATGTCACTTGAAGTGTCGCTCTTAATACGTATACAGCGGTTAAAATGATGCCAATCACACCGACTGCAGCAATGACGGGCTCTCCTTGAAATAAACCAAGAAAGGCAAGAAATTCACTAACAAACCCAGACATCCCTGGTAGTCCAAGCGATGCCATTCCTCCTGCTAAAAAGAATCCGCTAAGTATCGGTACACTTTTCGCAAGTCCGCCTAGCACCGTAATATCCGAGGTTCCAAATCGTTGTTCTATAACACCTAGTAAGAAGAAGAGCAAGGCTGCAATTAAACCATGTGATACAACTTGGAATAGCGCTCCTTGTGTACCAGGTGCATTAAGTGACGCAAGTCCCATTAATACAATTCCCATATGCGAAATACTAGAGTAAGCGAGTACTTTCCTAAAGTCCGTTTGGATGAGCGCTAAAAAGGCACCGTATAATAAATTAATTACGCCTAATATCGCAATTAGCGTTGCAACATCGTGAAAATATTCCGGGAATAACCCTTTCCCGAAGCGAATAATACCGTACGCTCCAATCTTTAACAAAACACCCGCATGAAGCATAACTACAGCTGGATGCGCTTCTATGTGTACATTGACCATCCAGCGGTGCAACGGAAAAACAGGTAGTTTAATTGCAAAGGCAATCATTATGGCAATAAATACACCAAGCTGCAAGCTACTTGGGATGACGAGTTCCCCCCCTGCGCTTACGCTTCTTAATATCTCTTTCAGCTCCACAATATTTGTTGTACCTGTTTTCGCGAACAAAATTGAGAAAACAATGAGCAAAATAGCTGAGCCAATACCGTTATATATTAAATAACTATAAGCAGCCTTTTCACTCGACAATTTTCCCCACTTCCCAATTAATAAAAACATTGGTGGCAACGTAATTTCAAAGAAGATAAAAAACAACATTAAATTTTGAGCAGCAAAGACGCCGAGCATCCCTATTTCTAGCATGAGTAACAGCATATAAAATGCTTTCAAATTGCTTTTAATAGAAAAGGCTGCAATTGCTGCAAGCATCGCTAGAAGAGCCGTCAGTACCATCATGATAAGCGACAAACCATCAATACCGAGCTCGTAATAAATAGAAAACCACCTTTTATCCACCGCTGTAAAATCTCCGAACTTAATCCATTTCACCTTTTCATCAAATAGTGACAAGCTCTTTCCAGAAACATATGTACAAGCAAGGACGATGGCGATTCCAAATGGAAGTGCCGTCCCAAATAAGCCAAGCGCCCGCACTGTACGCAATTCCTTTTTCGGTGTTAATACAAGCAATAAAATTCCTAAAAGCGGGGAAAAAATGAAGAACGTTAACAACAAATCATTCATCGTAAATCCCCTCCCGTATAGAGCAAAATAATGACGAGTACAGCGAGCGAAACCGCCGTTACAGTACCATACACTTGTACATTCCCGTTTTGAAGTTTCGAGCCAAGGTTACTTGTTCCTTTAACTACACTTGCAATTAAAACTGCAATTCCTTCGACTACATACACTTCAAATAAGCGAAGCACACGAGCGATTCCTTTCGTAATAGGGATCACCGTCATGTTGTATAGTTCATCCACATAATATTTTTCTTTCAAAAGATTATAAAGCGAGGTTCCCGTACCCCCAGCCCACTCTCTAGAAATTGATTTCTTGCCATATATGAAATATGCAAGAGCGATTCCCGCAAATGAAACGAGCGTCGCAACAATCATAATCCAAACTGGTCCATGCGCTTCTTCAACCTTAAACCCTACATCTTTCGTCAACCAATCTCCGAGAAACGTCCCAAACCATGGTGTATTTATATATCCTGCCACTACTGCGAGAACGCCGAGAACAATCATTGGATACGTCATAACGCGGGGCGACTCATGCACATCTTCCTTCGTCTTCGCTTCCCCAGTAAAGACAAGGAAGTATAGACGAAACATGTAAAATGCCGTTAAGAATGCCGCAATTACTGCTAATACGAATAAAAAGTAATTACCATTCATCCAAGTCGCAGCCAAAATTTCATCTTTACTAAAGAACCCAGAAAGGAGTGGAACCCCACTAATTGCAAGTGTACCTATCAAAAATAGCGTACCAGTTACTTTCATCTTCTTCTGTAAACCGCCCATTTTGTTAATGTTTTGCGTATGCACGGCATGAATTACACTTCCTGCTGCCAAAAATAGTAGTGCTTTAAAAAAAGCATGTGTCGTCAAATGGAATATACCAGCTACATAACCAGCAGAACCTAACGCGAGCATCATATACCCGAGCTGGCTAACTGTAGAATAAGCAAGTACTCTCTTTATATCTGTTTGTACAAGGCCGATAGAGGCCGCAAAGATTGCAGTGAAAGCTCCGACAATTGCCACTGTCTGCATCGCTACCGCACTTGCCGAAAATAATGGAAACATCGTCGCTACTAAATATACGCCCGCTGCAACCATCGTCGCCGCGTGAATAAGTGCCGACACGGGCGTTGGCCCCTCCATTGCATCTGGCAACCACGTGTGAAGCGGGAACTGACCTGATTTCCCCATCGCCCCGATAAAAATTAATATCGCCGTTATTGTAATCATGTAAGGAGGTAGATCCCCTGTATAAATCGCCCTAAATATTGCGTCATATTCAAAACTACCTGCGTACCAAAAAATTAAAATCATCCCGATAAATAAACCAACATCCCCAATACGGGTCATAATAAAAGCCTTTTTTGCAGCAGCCTTCGCTTCTTCTTTAAAGAAATAAAAACCGATAAGTAAAAATGAGCCAAGGCCAACTAATTCCCAAAATATATAAAGCTGTAATAAATTCGTTGATATAACAAGCCCTAACATCGCAAATGTAAAGAGTCCTAAATATGCGTAAAAGGTTGGTAATCGTTCATCACCTTTCATATAACCTTTCGAATACACATGTACAAGCAGACTCACAAGCGTAACGATAAACAACATTAAAGCTCCTAATGCAGTCACTTCAAAGCCAAATGATATATCCACATCTCCAGCTCTAAGCCACACCCACTTATGCTTCACGCTTGCTTCTGAAAATCTTTCTATTAACACAAGTACCGCAAGTATAAAGGAGAGAAAGACGAAAAAAATACTAAGTACACTGCTTCCTTCTCTAATTTTCTTCCCGAATATAATAAGTAACAAAAACGAAACGAGTGGGAAAAGCGGTATGAGCCATGCATAATCGATCATTGTTTCCTTCCCCCTTTTTCGGTCACAATGCTATCCTTTGAGCGTATCCATTTCATCCACCTGAACTGTCGTACGATTACGATATAAAGCAATTAAAATAGCGAGTCCTACCGCCGCTTCCGCTGCCGCTACAGCCATCGTAAACAGTGAGAAAATTTGACCTGTTAAATTCGGAAATAAGCCTAATTTACTAAACGCCACTAAGTTTAAATTGGCAGCATTTAGCATTAATTCGATACAAACTAATACGATTACTGTATTCCGCTTTGTTAAAGCTCCAAATAGGCCGATGCAAAACAAAATAATCGCAAGTGTTAAATATGCAGAAGCCGGAACGCTACTCATTGGAATCCTCCTCTTTCTCGTCCTTTTTCGCAAGTATAATCGCGCCAACGAGTGCTACAAGTAAAATAACTGAAGTTAGTTCAAATGGGATAATATATTTTGAATAGAGAAGCGTACCGATTTGAAGTGTGTTGTTTTCATGGAGAGGTAAACTTCCTTGTGTGCTCTCATTTGCAAAATCAATATTATTAACAGCGAAATACATAACCGCTCCAAATGCTACAACCGCAAAGAAGATAATCCATTTTCGAAGAGTAAGACGCGATTCATTTTCCGCGTTATGTTTCGTTAACATAATGCCGAAAATCATAATAATTGTGATTGCACCAGAGTAAAGTAAAATTTGTGCAACGCCTATAAATTCGGCTGATAAAAGAAAATACAAACCTGCAATGCTGAGAAATGTTAGAACGAGAGCTAGCATCATGTGCATAACTTTCGTTAAGTTCAACATAAGAACACCGCCGATAATTGCAGACAAGGATAGTATAAAGAATGCTACAAACTCGCCATTCATGCCTTATTCTCCTTCCTGACGTTTTCGTCGTTTTCGTCAAGCCACTGCAAATTTTTAAATAAGTCATCACGTGAATATTCCGCGAGCTCAAAGTTATTTGTCATGACAATCGCCTCTGTCGGACAAACTTCTGTACATAAATCACAAAGAATACAAATTTCAAAATTAATATCATACGTGTCGATAATTTTTCCTTTTTTCGTAGGATCCGGATGTTTCTTTCCTGTTAACTGAATACAGTCTGTCGGACAAATGTTAGAGCATTGATTACAAACAATACATTTCTCCGGATAGAATTTTTGAATCCCCCGAAAACGGTCTGGCAACGGCAACGGTTGATTTGGATAATCATACGTTACCTTCTTCTTGCTCAAATTACTTAGTGTATATTTTAATCCTTTAAATAGTCCCTTCATCTCTTACTGGCACCCCCCTCATAGATTAGAAGAATAACTCCTTAATCAATGCCGTTAAGAAAATATTTGCAAGTGCAATCGGCAATAATACTTTCCATCCAAACTCCATTAACTGGTCACCTCTTATACGCGGGAACGTAACGCGGAACCAAATTAATAGAAAGACTACACTGCTAAATTTCAAAGCAAACCATACGGCACCTGGGATAAATCCAAGAAACATGACTGGATTCCATCCGCCTAAAAAGAGCACTGTAATTAACGATGCCATCCCGAAGAAATATACGTACTCTGAAAGCATGAAAAACGCCCAGCGAAAACCTGAGTATTCCGTATGATATCCAGAAACAAGTTCTGACTCCGCTTCTGGCAAATCGAATGGCGTCCGATTTAACTCTGCAACTGCTGCAATTAAGAAAACGACGAAGCCAATTGGCTGCACGAAAATGTACCAAACCTTCTCCTGCGCCGCTACAATCTCATTTAAATTCAGGCTACCAGCTAACAAAACGATACCAATTACACTCATTACGAGCGGAATCTCATAAGAAATCATTTGCGCCGCCGCACGCATCCCTCCTAAAAGGGAATATTTATTATTCGATGCCCATCCCCCAGTTACAACACCTATTGTCGTAATACCGGAAACAGCGATATAATAAAGTAGCCCGACTCCAATATCGGCAAATTGAAATTTATCAGTGAACGGGATAACTGCCAGCACCATAAATGCTGGCGCAAATGCAATGACAGGTGCTAATATAAACAGTGGTTTATCTGCTGCTTTCGGAATACTATCTTCTTTCAATAATAGTTTTAAAACATCAGCTACCGTTTGCAGTAAACCGAATCGGCCTCCAACCTGGTTTGGTCCAATCCGCCCTTGCATAAATCCCATCACTTTCCGTTCTGCCAAAATTCCATATGTAACGAAGCCAAGGACTGCAAATAGTAGAAGCACCGCTAATCCGAAAAAAATGAAGAAATTCGTCCAGCTTGAAGGTGATTGTAAGAGCGTCTCAATCATTAGCCATCAACCTCCCCAAGTACAATATCAACTCCACCTAAAATCGTAATTAAATTAGCGATGTTTTCACCTTTCAATAACTTCGGTAAAATTTGCAAGTTATAAAAAGATGGCCTACGAAACTTCAAACGGTACGGCTCTTTCTTTCCGTCACTAGCGATGTAACAACCAATCTCTCCGCGCGGCGATTCGATACGTACAAACGCTTCTCCCTTAGGTGCCTTAATAATTTTCGGTACTTTTGCCAGCACTGCTCCATCTTTTGGGAACTGCTGAACTGCTTGCTCAACAATCTTTAAAGACTCCTCGATTTCTTGCATTCGGCAAACGTAGCGATCCCAAGCATCTCCCACGCTTCCAACAGGAATATCAAAATCAAAACGATCATAAATCGAATACGGCTCGTCTTTGCGAAGATCCCAGTTTACTCCAGTGCACCGCAAATTTGCTCCGCTTAAAGAATACGAGATCGCTTCTTCCGCGCTATATATACCAACGCCTTTCACACGATTTAAGAAAATCTCATTACCGCTAACAAGATCATGATAACCTGCCAATTGCTCTCTCATATACGGAACAAACTCTTCCACCTTTTCAATCCAACCATCTGGCGCATCCCACTTCACACCGCCAACTCTCATATAGTTAAAAGTAAGCCGTGCCCCGCATAATTCATTTAATAAATTTATAATCATCTCTCGTTCACGAAACGCGTACAAAAACGGGCTGACCGCTCCTATATCAAGAAGATTCGTCCCCCACCAAACGAGATGGCTTGCAATTCTCCCTAGCTCCATCGCAAGTACTCGCAAGTATTCGGCACGCTCCGGAATTTCAAGCCCCATCATCGTCTCTACAGCATGGCAAATGACGTAATTATTCGTCATGGCTGATAAATAGTCCATTCGATCTGTATAAGGGATAATTTGCGTATACTGTAAGCTCTCAGCGATTTTTTCTGTCCCGCGATGCAAATACCCAATAACCGGTGTAGCTTCTCTAATAATTTCCCCGTCAATCTTAATTACGAGCCTGAACACACCATGTGTACTCGGATGCTGAGGTCCTACATTCAAAAGCATCTCTTCCGTACGGATCATAGCTACACCTCCACATCATACGGTTCATAGTCTTTTCTAAGCGGATGTCCTACCCAATCATCTGGCATTAAAATACGCGTTAAATTCGGATGCCCTTTAAATACAATGCCGAGCAAATCGTATGCTTCTCGCTCCGGCCAGTCAGCCCCTTTCCAAAGCGCTGTCACAGATTCAACTTGCGGTTCTTCCCGGTCTAGCTTTACCTTCACCGCTACCGATTGTTTCTTACCATATGAAAACAAATGAACATATACTTCCATATGTGTCACAAAATCCGTCGCATGTAGCTCTGACATATAATCAAAAGCAAGTCCTTCATGGAATCGCAGTGACTCCATCACTTCATAATATTTTTCTTGATCCACCACAAGAGTCGGCACATCCTTTGACAGTTTATTAATGTAGGAATCTACTAATGCACCCTCTCCTACCTTCTCCCTAATAGCCTCAACATACTGATTTAAATACGGCTGATTTACGGACGTTTCTTCCCGCTTCGGCTCATCCTCTTTCTTACCTTCAGCTCCCTTTGTCTTCGCTCTTGCA
>NZ_JAKUFY010000120.1:0-16525 GCF_022663675.1 Bacillus cereus group sp. BfR-BA-01355 | reverse complement strand
CCCCATATCCACTTTGGCTTCTACCTAAAACACCAACTCCTTCACTGGCGGTATGTTCCCCAAAAACAGCAGGCACAGTTGGATTATTAGAGTCACCAACCAAATTAGGCATTTATCTTCCTCCTTGTGTCATTTCAATTAACTAAATGATAAAAGTTTCTCATTACAAATATATTTTGAGCATTGTATTTAAGAACTCACACTCCAATGTATAACTTGTTTATTCTTAGATTACATAATAATTTTAATAAGAAATTCAACACTGTTAACGGCGCCTATTTTTAAAATACTAATGGTCAAAAAATTATTATTCTTGTTTCACCTATAAATGTCATCTAAGTATTCATCGTAATCTTCATCTGGAATAGCATCTTCCATCATATTCAATGTTTCTTTATGACCAATTAACATGGACACAAATCCATCAATATGCTCTGGTGATTTACGTTTAGATGGTGTTTTTAAATTATTAATGTTTGTGATTATTTTTGCGTTACTTGCACAGAAAATAAGCAAAGGATTATCTGTTTTAATTCGATCCTGGAGCAATAATATTTCAAAGTCATCAAACGGTTCATTCATGTGCGTTGGGTACTGTGGAACCTCCACACATTGAATTCCGAGCATTTCCCACTTCTCAACAAGCTTTTCAGCAAGTGCTGGATCATAGTTTATTTGACGTAAATCAAAATTCTCAAATACCCACTCCACATACTGATTTACCATTTCTTCATCAACTGTTTTCCCAGGACAAATTGTTACAAAGCCTTTTTCCGCTAAAGCTCGATATGGTACATTCCTTTGTTGTTCCTTGTCCTCAATTCCAAACTCCGGAATAAAATACATTTGCTTAACGATTAATATTGCATTTCCCTTATCATCATATGTTGGAATATTTATTGATACACAAGTTAAATCCGTGCGTCTTGATAAGTCCACACCGATAACACAAGTTAATCCTTCAATATCACCTAAATAGTCCATAAGCATTTTATCCAGTTGATCTTTATCGAAATATGTTTCGGCATAATTAACGAATACATCCAAATGCTTTGATAAGAACTCAGCCTTATTAAAGCTATTATTTTGAGCTTCTTTAAATGCATTCTCAAGAAACTCCATGTTAACTGATACATCCATATTTGGATTAACCATTCGCCAAACGTCACGGTCTGTCCAATCAAACTTTTTGTTCGGCTCATAGATCATCATGAACCAGGAATCATCTTTATCATCCTTCAAAACTTCTTTTGCATAAGTGTAAATTTGAGTTCCAAGCGAGCCGGTATTCTTTCCTGCTGTGGAAGTGATGATGTTGAGTGGTTCTTCTTGAGCGATTTGCGCTGAACGTAAGTTATCGTATTGTTCACGGTCCATCTGAGCATGAACTTCATCAAAATAATTGATATACGGGTTTTTACCTTCATTACCAGCGTTATCTTTTGTAAGAACCTTGATTACATTTGCATATTTAATATCGTCTTCCACAAATGTGTATTTTATTGATTTAATCGTATCTTCTTTGCCCTTATAGATACGCGTATCCGGACGTAAATCAGGACTATTTTCAATCGTTAATGCAATTGGTCCGGCTGCATTTTGACATTGTTCAAAAGTATTAGCGGAAATATAACAATCAGCGCCTTTTACACCTTCTCCGTACATCGCATAAATGACTGGTGAACCGCCCATAATCGTTTTTCCGTTTTTCTTTGGAACCTGCAAATAAGCCGTACGAATTACTCGCACCGCTTTACCATCTTCATTATATTTTTGCCAACCATAAATGTTAGCAAAGTAGAACTTCTGCCAGGACTCTAAAATTAACGGCTGCCCTGCCCATTTTCCTTTTGCATGTTTTAAGAATGTTTCAGTGAAATAAATCATTGCATTCGCTTTTTCAACATCGAACCAAATATCTTTTCGTTTCTTCCATTTCTTATATCGTTTGGTTGCTAACTTAATAGAATCAGGATATAAGTGTGGGGCTGCATCTACTTCAGAAACGAATATATCAGCGTAATTTGTTTCAAAATCAATCATCTATTTAACCTCTGCCTAAATTGTAATAATTTATTGCTATCACTAGGCTCGGTGGGCTCTTTTTCTGTTTTTCCTTTTTCGAGAAGAACCCCACTTTTTTTGATTAAATCTTTGTTCTTTCCGTCTAGTCCTAATTGCCCCAAATATTTCGCTTTTTGCTTAGACCAAACTTCGACTTGTTGAGCCAATGGATGCTTTGATTCTTTCACATCACCATTTACATTCTTTGTTTTTTGGACTGTTGGAAAGTTAGAATTCTTCCACAATCCATATTTGACGCTGTATATCTCAACTGCATCAAGATAAACCTCAATCAATGGATCAAGCGCTGGCGAATAAGTTCCGGCTTCAACCAAAACATCCATAATACGCTGCGCTTCTAATTCTTTTTTCTTTTCAGCTTCAATTACGACCTTCGATTTTCTGGCCATTCCTTAAATCACCACCTAAAAAAACGAATTTTTTTCAAAAAATCATTTTGAGGTGCGCGTTTGCACCCCCACTCCCTATCCCCCCATAAGGCCAGCGTTTCTTTTTTTGATAGGGGGGCTTATAGTTTCCAGTCGAACTTTTTCTTTTCCTGGTATTCTGCATTTGTTTCTCTTTCTACAATCGGATGACATTTAGAACAAAGTGTATCGATATTATCTGGTTCTAATCTTAATGAAGGATTGATTTTAATCGGAACAATATGATGATGATGTGCTTGCTTACCAAACACAAACCTTCCACATCGTTGACACAATCCTTTGTCTCTTTGATAACAGAATGACTTCAAATCTTGCCAGGCTTTTGTACGATAGAATGATTTGTTCTTTGAATACACAACTGTCTTCTTCTGTTTACGTTTATGATTGAGACAGTATCGTCCTTTATCAATTAATGTCATGCAGCCTTGTTCAGCACAGTACTTCATGATAGTAAATCAATGATGTCTTCTTTCTTTTTAACATCAGCTGGAATCTCAACATTAATCGATGCAGCATAATCATGTAGTTGTTTCACTGTCATACCATTTAAATTAACTACTGTCTTATCAGGTTCACTTGATAAGTCCATGCCCAGGATCATACTCTCAGGATTAACAGTAACTTCAAATCCTGGTTCTTCACCAGTTGGAACAAACAAACTTCTTTTTTCTTTTGTATCCCAATACTCTGTACCTGATATTGTTTTTCTAATTTCAGTAATCATTTACTAAACACCACCTATGTAATTTGTGCATAATAAAAAGCACTCCATAAGGAATGCTTCATATCAAAATAATAACTACTCTTTTAATTTTTTGGGGAATCTTTTCCGTTTTATGCTAAGTATATATAATGGTATAGACATATAAACTATCCCGAATACAAAGAAAAAAACAAGTGTTATATCACTAGATTTCCCCTTAAACAAACGATTTAGTTCGTGATATGCATCTGGAAAGAACCAATATGTAAGTGGCATAAAAATTAATAATGCTCCCGATAAAAACGTCATTGCAAATGCCATTTTATTAACCCATGATCTTTTTATGAAAGTAAATATACCAGTATTCTTCTTTACCCCCCTCTCTGTATTCCAACTTTTTATATCTTGTTTCATTCCTATAACGGTCCCTTTAAAAACAACTGGGTTTATGTCATCTGTATGTAATATTTCTACCCTCACTCCATCATTAGGATCTAGATAATCAAAATTAAAAAGTAATACATTTTGTTTATCTAAAACTAACTTCACTTTATTTGTATGTCGAGTTTCTTTAAGAATACGATAGCTAATAATGCTTTCTGATTCTTCAATTTGTATTCTTAACGGATCCTCTTTAGTAACATGACTACTCTTTATTGTCTCATTTCCCGAATTCCAGATAACCAAATTCGTTTTAATCACCCGAGGTACTTCATTTCCACGAAAATAAATTTGTATTTCTTCTGGTGTATTTCGATTCTTTCCTATTATTTTAATAGCACTAGATTGATATACTAACCTCTGGCCTATTTTAGATTTCCGATAGGTCACTATTGCAATCAATATTCCTATTATCCCTATCAAAGAGCCTACCCATCCTTGATTAAAAAAACTAAATATCGTCGTCAATTAATCCCCTCTTTTCTATATATACCATTTAACATGTTAATGGATATTAGTGGAAGAATCAACGTTTAATAAGCGACTAAAATTTTTAGTCAATAATAAAAGAGCAACCGTGCGTCAGTTGCCCTTTCGTCAAAATCTTATGTTATTACTATAATTCATTTTTTCAAGGGTTTGTATAATGATTACTTACCTTAAGTAAATGTTAAGTTCTATTTGAGTACTCAACCTTCTCTCGCATAGCAGCATGTTTGTTATAAATATATTGCGTACTGTAATTCAACTCTTCAGCAATCTTTTCTAATGTCATACCTTCAACATACTTATAATATGCAATCTTGTTTTCTAACCCTTTAAATGTACGAATTAATTTTTTCAATTTATACATGTCATTCATTTTATGTGCTAATTCATATTCAATTGCTTCAATACGTTCTTCTACCTTTGCGCCTTCCGATTCAGTAGTTAAACGTACCTCTCGCAAATCACCACTGACCCAGCGTTTTAATTCAGCTTTTGTTTTATCTAAGTTGTAATCTAAATAAGCAATATCTTCTTCTAATTTTTGATAGTCTTTTAGCCAGTCAAACAAATGATGATTCACCTACTTTCAATTATTTATTTTTCAATTTGTATATTGTAAAATAATAGAAGAAAATGAAAAGGAGATTTTTAAATGGAAAATCCAGCAAGTAAACTACATACTCTTTTAAACGAAGCTTATAATGATTGCAGAAAAGCTTCTTCTCATAATACTTCTTATAGAGAAACTTGGGCCAAAGTGTTTGGAATTGACCCAGACGACAGAACAGCTTTACTATCTTCAATGAATTCAACATTTCAACTTTTTTTAACTACAAAAGATTACATTTTGAAACATGATCGATTAAATAATGAAAGAAACCTAAAATTCTTATCTAATATTGAAAATGCTCTTTCTTCAATGAATTTTGAAGGTGATATGAGCCGATTCAAGACTTATATGGATAGTGAAACATTAACAGCGTTATCTTTTATAAGTGATCATATGGGCTTTATATACGATCTTCACGAGAGTAAAATTGATGCTGAAGAAATTACTGATTTAATCACTGAAATTAATAATTTAGTAGAAAATATAACATCCTCAAATCTTCCAGGAGATGTTAAATCACTATTATTTAAAAATCTTGATTTAATAAGAGCCTCTTTAATTTCTTATAAAATATCTGGTGTTGAAGGTATGAAAACAGCATTAGAACAGACAATTGGTTCATTATTCATGAATAACGAAGTTATTACACCTGTAGCCCAAGATGAAAATGTTAAAGGTATCTTTAATATTATTGATAAAATGAACACCGTTTTATCAACTGGAGTCGCAGTTAAAGATTTAGTTGGGCCAATCATCGGTCTTTTACTTAAATAGGCATAAGCCTTAATATTCAGGGAAACGATGTATGTCGCTTCCCTTATTTTTGTTCTCCAATTACATCCCAGGATACATATTTATTCAGCAATACTTTCATCTTCAACAATTTTCAACTGGCCAGAAGCAACATCAGTTGTTCCATCAAGATTAACGTTATATTCAACTCCTTCATACGGTTCGTCATAAAACTCCTCAATAGACATTTGCGAAGGTTCAAGAATGATAGAAACATTTTCGCCAGCAAATGGATAAAGTTTATTAATTTTATCTTTCGTATCACCTTTTACATTGAATTTAAGAGCAGTTTTTTTGCTATCACGTTGAATAGAAGCAAATTCAGCACCAATCGGTTCAACATCACTTTTTTCCACAGTTAGATAGACAATTGTACCTGGCATTTTTAATAGATCATCAGCATGTGGCAATTCATCACTTAATACATGGAACATTAAAACTTCCTTTTTATCATCCTTTTGCATTTTCTTAAATAATACGTTCAATTGAATTTTAGTCATGATTTATTTCTCCCTTAATTGTTTTATTTTTCATCATATGACGCCCTTCTTCAGATACTCACGAGCCATATATAAGAAATGATGATATATGTAATTACCTGTTGTAGCTGGCTCAATAAATACTGTTGAAAATCCGTATCGTACTTCAAATGTTTTTAAACTACCAAGCAACGCTTCTGGTTTGTATTGACTTATATACTCACCTTTTAATATTTTGTGATATCCTTTTAAATCTTCCACAAGAAGAACAAATGGATGTTTAGCAGCACGAATCAATTCATTTTCAAATCTTGTACGATCTTTAATTGATTGAACCAATTCGTCTACACCGTTTTTACGTTCTACTCCGGCGCAAAGATAAATATCTCGTGTAATGCCCATTTCAGGATTTTTAGGAATTACCGCTGAATAATCGGCTGTATCAATTTTTCTAAGTCTGAATTTAACATCCTTTTTACGGAAATAATCAAGTACATGTTGATTTTTCTGTTCCCTTGTATCCACCATGATTTCTAATGTATCCAGGATTTCCTTTAACTCTTTTTCTGAGTATCGATAATGTATAGCACTCATATTTATCGCTCCAATAACTCTGGGTTTTCGTAGATGTTTCCGATTACCTCATAAACAATATGAGTATTCCATGCCATAGGTTCTATCTCTCTTTGTCTCAAGCGAATTGTATTTGCGTTATACCATTTCCGACAGAATGAAGGAGCTTCATAAATAACTTCACATCGAAGGACGCTATCGTCACCTAAAGATAAATCAAGAACATCCCCTTCATAAATCTCCTTACCGTTCTTGTCTTTTAACCCTGTGTATTGCATAACATTAAATGGGCGTTGTTCAGGTGTTCCGGGGAAAATCTCCCATGCTGGTAAATCAAAGACTTCTCCCCAACCCAGCATCTTTTTACTCATTACATTCCAAACCCTGAATTGATATCTCATTTTCATGCTCCTTTCTTAAAGTGCGACATTGCACGATTGAATATTTCTTGTGAAAGCTCATCTGTTAATTTATTTTCATAGTTGGCCACAGATTCTTTTACATATAACCAACCATTAAGTGAAAAGTTTAATGTTAATTCCATAACTAACCTTGCTGCAGCTTCATCATGATTAAACCAATCATTTATTTTTGGATTCATGTCTTGCTCAACACCGATAAAAAAATTAATAATTTTATCTATCGTTTGTTTTACCGCATGATCTTGATCTGAATAGTTCCCCTGCAAATATTTAATAATACGTAACTTGTATTCTTTAATAACTGATTCAATTTCAGGAGCAACCTTTTCATGGTTCTCAATGTATAAATCATTTCCATCAAGAACGAGCTTCGCTCCCATCGATTGGACATCAGCACATATCTGTTTTGGATGCATATTACACCTCTTTTTTAACGAGTTACTAAATAGTTACTAAGTTATTTAAAAAGTAACTCGCTTAAACCCAGTCATATCAAGGGTTTAAGCGTTATTTAGTTATCAAAGTTACTAAAGTTAACCGTTTTTCTATTAAAGTCCTATATATATATTATTTTTTTATTTATTTATTTTCTTAAGAGCCGATATAGGAAATTCAGTAACTTAAGTAACTATTTATCTACAAACATTGTTATATCAACGTTTATACGAGTTACTAAAAAAATAATTAAGTAACTCTTTAGTAACTCTGACTTAAAGTTTTTTCCTATTTATAGGAGTTACGTTGTTTTTATCTTCATTCTCAGTTGAAAATAAATTCGAACCAGCAAGTTTATTTAATGTAATTCCAAGAATAAAGTTTTTATTTCCTGTACCTTTTTCTTTTTTAAACCCACGAACTTCTAATTGACGATAAAAAGCACGGTTTTTTAATTCCAATTCGTTATTTTGATAACACCATTTTTTATAATTTTCATACAGCGACTTCGCTTCAATCCTTACTGAAGAATTCACCGTACAATTCTCTTCAATGAAAGGAGCTAATATATCCATATCTTCACGATATTCGGCTGTCGCTGCCTTCACAGCTTCAGGAGCACGCAACCCTTCGGTCTGCCACTTCATGCAGCCTTCAACTGCCCAACGCAAAACACCTGGCATTTCTTCTGCTAATTTATCTGGTAGATCATAGTCAATCTTGTCTTTTGGTATCGTTACGGTAAATGGAATAAGCATAATCCTTCTCCATATACCTTCATCTGAACCTTTTACAATTGGCTTATGATTGGTAGTGAAAAACACTTTAAACTCTGGTGTAAATTCGAAGTATTCCTGACGTAAGAAACGAGCTGACATTTTCTCTCCACCAGTGATTTGTTTAACCAGGGCTTCAGATAATTGTTGCCCCTCTTCACTCTCGACAGCTGATACAAAACGTGCTCCATCTAATCTGGCCACATCGTTATTGATTCCTGAATCATTTCTCTTTTTTAAGAAAGTGTCACTGTTTGTCTGTCTTCCATAATCACCGAGTAGATCCTGGATGATATTAATAAAAGTAGACTTACCATTACGGCCATTACCAAATAAGAAAAACATTACTTGCTCTTTTGTTACACCGGTTAATGAATAACCAATAGCTTTCTGCAGGTAGTTAATTAATTCATGATCCGCTTCACCTGTAGGTGTTTTAAAAATACTTTCCAAGAAAGCTTTCCAGTTTGGACACTCAGCATTTTTGTCATACTTGATTGGAGAAATCTTTGTTAATAACAAGTCACGGTCATGTGGTAATAATTCACCAGTCTTTAAATCGATAACTCCGTTATCACAGTTAAATAAAAAGTTATGAGCATCTAATTCTTTCTTTTTCACTGATACCATCGGTCTTACATCCAATATGCTATTTATCCTAATTGACCGTCTTTCACACTTCTTAGCCCAATCATGCAGTAACTTTGATTGATATTTATCTTCTGTAGCCTTTGCTTCTCCATATATAGCTCTCAACGTTTTGGCCGTGATAGCTTCAATTTGTCTCTTACTATCCTCATGCCAATGCTTACCGTTCCATATAAGCCATTCCAACTCGTTACAGTACCGAACATTTTCGCCATGATAATATGCGATACGTTCAGCATTTCCTAACTCAGTTAAATGAAACTTTGGCGCTTCATCGATAATTTCCTCAGTATCTTCAATTGAGTTATCAGAAATGTAAACTTCATACTTTTTCTCTTCAGGCGGTTCATAATCAGCTATTGTGGAAGGAGTTGAAAGAATTGCTGTATCAATTGTCATTTGGCCATATGTACGGCCATCACTTGAATGTGGTTTATCCCACTTCTCACGAAGTAAGGAAGACTCTCTAAACATTGAATCCATCTTTGCAGCATCTTTATCCGTCCAAAACGCTAAATGATTGCATAAAGCCATATCAGTTGAAGAATGATCTCCGTTAATCAACATGCCCTGGAATAAATCTTTAATGGCTGCACCGCTTTTACTATCAAACATTCGCTCCCATAATTCTGCATTCGATAAACTAGTAATATCTTCTCGTTCAAATGAAGTAGTACTTTGTTTCTTTTCAGGCTTTGGCTTTTCTTTCAAATACTTCTCAAATAAAACTTTTAATTCATCCGTTCTATCCTCCACAGGGACTTGATCCAGGCAATCACCGGTGAAAGTAAAATACCTTCCATGCCTGTATACTTCTAATCCGATATCAACATTTTTCCGTCCTGTACCCGGTCCTTTTAATGGCAGCTTACCTTTTGCAATGATGTGGATACCATCACCACTTGGTGAGTATTCCGTGTAACTATTTACGATTTCAATAACATCCTCAGCTAAACTTGTAAGAGCACCTTCCTGAATACAATGGTCAATATCTATTCCAATGAATGGATCGTCCTTTGAAAACATGAACCCAATTCCGTCATAATCTCCTTGTTCATAGAATTTTATGATCGTCGGAAACGTTGACCAGCTCCGTTTATTATTTGATTGAGCCATTTCCCCATTGATTTGATAAGGAGCTTTTGTTTTCTTACCGTTTCTTACTTCTGACCGCCATAAGATCCAATGAGGAGTGTTTTTAAGCTCTGCCGGTATTTGATTAAATTTATATCTCATTTGATTTTCTCCCTTTGGAAAAGGGAGCCGTTAGTAGCTCCCTCCTATTTGAATCTTGTTAATTAACTTTTAGAATGGGACATCCTCATCCGTAATTGTAAATGCAGTATTTGGAGCCGATGCTTCTGATTCTTTAAATCCATTTACTTGCGGATATTTTTTACCGTTATATTCACGCTCACCTACTACTACACGAAGATGTTTATTTAAAAGTGTATCTGCCCATTCTTTATAAGAAGCAAATTTCATTCCTGTTGGAAAAGCTGCAGCTTTAGAAATCGCTTGTAATCTCCACATTGATTTTTCAGTTACAACAAAATTATCGAATAAGAGCTTTTGTCCTTGGAATTCTTGGTCTACATCACTACGAATTTCATAATCCACAACAATCATGTTGTTTCCAGATTCAGCTTTTTTTAATTCATAATTAACAACTGTTACCTCATATTCTCCTGGCTTAACTTGTTCAAATCCTTTTGCTTGTTCATGATCTACTGTAAACATTATTTTTCCTCCTTAGTTTTAAAAGCTTGTAATCTATCTAAAGCAGCATTTAAATATTTAAGATTGAAATCTTGGAGTTTTTGTTTTGTTTTAAACTCAATTTCATCTAGCATCTTCGCTGCTTCATCACTGGATTCAACAATTCCTATAATTTTTGCAATAAGAGCATTTCTTTCATTCTCTTGCTCCGCTCTTACATCCACACCAAGTTCTAACCATTTATAAATGATTGCACCATGCTCTGGCTTAATTAATTCACCATTTTCATTTATTAAATTAGAATTATCCTTAGTTGGTGTAGCTGTATGATTTTGCTCCATACGTAGAACAATCATGAATTCGTACTCCAAATCATCTTTCTGAATTGGTTTTAATCCTAACTTACGAATTTGAAGCTTATCATTATCATCACGCTCAGCTTGATATTCCTGTTTAGTACGCAACGTAGCAATGATATGAACATCATTTTCTGTGAGTGATTTAATGAATTCTTTAATAACCGGCTTCATTGTTTTCCAATCTTGAAAACGGCCACCTAAATCTTGCTGCTGGTCCAAGATACCTCCGATACCTTCCCAAGCATGTGAAAGACTATCTGCAATAACAACCTCGCAACCACTTTTCTTTAATAATTCAATCGCTTGTTGATATCGTACTGTAGAATATGGTGCATCAAGTTCTACATATTTAAAGCTACCAATCTTGTAACCTTTAATTGTATTGTTCGCATAAAGAAGTGAGCGTTTGTGCTCCGTATCGATAACACCAATCTTCTTCCACAATTCTTCTTCTGGTAAATCAGGATAAGCTTCTTTCATCATTCCATATGCCATAATTAAAGAAGTTAATGTTTTACCTCCGCCACTTGCGCCGAATAAGGCTATACAAGCTTTCAGCTTTTCACGTTGTGCATCTGTTACTTTTAACGACATGTTTTACACTCCTTTTCCCAACCTATTCTTTAACATCTAATTCTGTAGCTTTATTTTGCAGACTCTCTAGCATTTTTGGGATATTGAGCCTTTGAATAATATCAACGGATAGCTGTTCTTTTAGATTGTTTTCAAGCGCCTTGACTATCGTTTCCTCTGCATCTTTTCTTGCAGTTTGAATCATCATACTAACTTTAGAAGTAAGTTCCTTAGCAAGATAATTTTGAATGAAATACTCGCTTATTGATAATTTTCTATCACCTGAGTACTTAGCCTCTCGGCCATTTTCATCAAGTGTTTTTTCTGTTAGATACCGTTCATACCTCATCCCAATAAACTCACTAATCGGCATTAATTCTACTTCCGATCCCCAACCGCTTTTCTTATATGGTATTTTTAATTCATCGATTTTCTTTTCCAAGGCTCCATGAATAAAATTATCTACAACCTCATTTGCCTTTTCTTCAACTTCACGTTCGATTTTCGCTAAAACCTTTTGTTCTGCTTTTTGAATCAATCTATCCTGTAAGCCAGTGATAACTTGACTTTTGATTAAATCATCAAGATTTTCACCTTCTTCTAACCAATCTACATCTAATTCAATTTTTACTTTAGCCATTTTTATTAAACCTCCACACTGTAAGAAATAGATTCAGGCTTAACCGTAACCCCTGGAACAATCTGTCCATCCTCATCCACAATTACCTTTTCACCGCTGATTTCTTCAATCTTGAATTTCTTCTTCAAATCACCCCATTTAACTTCTGTTTTTAAGCAATCATCAAGATGGTTTTCAATAGCGTATTGAAGTAATTTTTCTTTATCCTGCTGTTCCGGTGCCTCACCACTCTTACGGGTTTTAGATTTACCGTATGGTGTAGAAATGGTTTTCTGTTTTGGATCTGCAGCAAGTTGTTCCGCATGGTAACGTTGAATGTGAGTTTCAAAGAAGCTAATGCTATCGTGGATAGGTTTTAATTCTTTTTGCTCCCATTGTGCAATACGGTCACGCTCAACATTTGCCAACATTGTAATTTTCTTTTCTTCAGCTTTAAGTGCAGTCAATTTACGGAATGCCCAATTAAGGCCTTCCAAATCACTAATTTCAAATTGCTTCTCCGCATCCTGTAATTCATCAACTTCCGCTAATTCAATTTCTTGTAATGAGTTCATCGATATTACCTCCAAAGATATTTTTTATTTGTTCTTCCGTGTGGATAGAATAATAGGTTATGCCGTTTCGCTTGAAGTTAGCTCGAAAAGGATAATCAGAACACTCACGTGTTACTACTTCTAAATCCCCTTTTTCGTTAAGGAGTTCTTCAAATAATTCATCAGTTACTTGTACTTCATTCCCAAAGGTATTCAAGACTCCAATATCTCTTGCTGCATTAATAGCCTGTACATGTTCTTCAATCTCTTTAATATCCATTAAAATTCCGCCACCCTTTCATACTCCACAGTTTTGCGAATTACTTCTCCACCGACATCATTGGCTACTTGCTTTGATTTTTCATATTCAAATTCCATTGCATTTTTGGGTAACCTCGTTACCATTAGTGGTTGTGGATGGCTAACAAACAAATTACCTACACTTACTAGATATGTAGTTTTAGGCATTAATTGCTTATCCATTCTTTTACACTCCTTTACACGAAATCAATTCATGCTATAATGACCAAGAAATATGTTTTTATTAGACCGTCAGCCCCAACTGGCGGTTTCTCCTTTTATACAGCTCGAAAGCATTCAACACTTTGTTCCGCAATTAAGTAATTCGTTAGATTTCCTTCAAGTACGGCATCCTGGCCAAACATAAAATACTTATCATCTTGTTTAATTTCACAACCATAGAAGTCTTCAATTGGATGATCAGGTTCCTTAATTGATTCCTTTTCATCAATGTCTTCCACAAATATTGCATCGATATTGCTCACACTAATGTGGAATGGCACCTTCGCAGCTGCACCTCTGTATTCAATTTTCGTTAAAGAACCAAATCCATTTGTAATTGTTTTAAATTGTTCAGTTGTAAAACTAACCTTTGCACCTGATTTAAAAACTACTGTTACTTCCTTCAATTAACTCACCCCCCCTTCAAGATGAAACCTTACGGTTCATTAGGTACATTTCTCGCTTTACTTCTAATTCAGTAATAAATAACAAAGCTGGACTCTTTCTCATTTCAGCGCATCTTTTTACAACCTCTGATGCTTTCATTAATTTACTTGCGGATAGTACTCCGTTCATAATTAGTCACCTCTTTTTTCTTTTTTTCAGCCTGACGAGCTGCTAAAATACGAGGAACTGAAGTTTTCATAAAAAACTCAGCCATTTTTAACGCCGTTTCCTCACTTGGCGGATTATCCAATATAGTTCGTTCCATCAATCTCACCATCCACCTCATAAACTTCATGTTTCATGAAGTTAGTTGGCAAAAAAATTTCCTCAATTCCTTTACCGAATCTCTGAGCAATTAAAAACATCTCATTAGCTTTAAATTGAGTAACTCCATATTCTTTATTAACATAAGTTCTCTTATCTACACCTATTAAATCAGCCATATTCTGCTGAGTTAACCTATTATACATACGTAAAGACACCAGTTTGTCTTGCAAAATAATTCACCTCACTTTCGACAACTTCATATTACATGAAGTTATGGCATAATTCAACAATTATTTTCATGTTTTATGAAATTAAATATTATTTTTCTTGTTCCATGAAATTTTTAGTTTAAAACTTCATGAAATATGATATAATAGACTCAGAAAAGAGGTGAAACTTCATGAAACAAGATGTTTCTAAATATGTAGGTCAACAAATTAAAAACTTTAGGAAACTAAAGAAAATGACCCAAAAAGAATTAGGATTACGAATAGGAAAAAAACATAATACAATTTCATCTTATGAAAATGGGACAAACGAACCTGAACAAGATGTATTATTTGCCATAGCACAAGCATTGGATATATCAATTAATGATTTGTTCCCACCAACAAATGAAGTGTATAAACCAAATACTCCAACTATTTCTTTAGTACGTGAATCTTCATATACTTATGTTCCAACTGCAATTTCAGCTGGTTTACCTCTAGAAATTGATGGAATGACAGAAATGGATTTGGAAACTATACATATTCCTGATTCATTAATGGGGAAATGGGCAGGTAGAGAAGATATTTTTATGACTCGTGTTAATGGTGACTCGATGAATAAAGTTATACCACATACCTCTTTGATTGCCGTAAAAGAAGTTGCTTTAGAGGAACTTTACGATAATGACATAGTTGTTTTTAGTAACGGCTGCGATTATTCTGTAAAACGTTTCTTTAATGATAAGCAAAATAAACGATTAATATTCCGACCAGATTCATATGACAATCGTTTCTTTGATTACACAGTTCCTTATGAAGATGCTGCAAATATAAAAATACACGGTAAAGTAGTAATGTACGTAGTTACATTAAACTAATACCTATACCAATTAAATCTTTAGCGCTAGGAATTTAATGGACAGCCCGTACAGCTGTCCTCTTTTTAAAAGGAGAGATAAATAGTGACTGTTGGAATTTATATAAGAGTAAGCACTGAAGAACAAGTGCGAGATGGTTTCTCTATTTCAGCTCAACGTGAAAAACTAAAAGCATATTGCGTAGCACAAGACTGGGATAATTTTAAATTTTATGTAGATGAAGGCGTATCAGCAAAGGATACGAATCGTCCACAATTAAGCATAATGTTAGACCATATCAAAAAAGGATTAATTAATACTGTTTTAGTTTATCGTCTAGATCGTCTAACACGTTCTGTTATGGACCTATACAAACTACTAGATACATTCGATAAATACAATTGTGCTTTTAAATCAGCAACAGAAGTTTATGATACTTCCACGGCTATGGGGAGAATGTTTATTACAATTGTAGCTGCATTAGCCCAATGGGAAAGAGAAAATTTAGGTGAACGTGTAAGAATGGGACAATTAGAAAAGGCTCGCCAAGGAGAATATTCAGCAAAGGCTCCATTTGGATTTGATAAAAATGAGTATAGCAAATTAATTATAAATCTAGAAGAAAGCAAAGTAGTTTTAGATATGGTAAGAAAAATTGAAGAGGGTTACTCTATCAGACAACTCGCCGACCATTTAGACGGCTATATTAAGCCCATAAGAGGTTACAAATGGCATATACGTACCATATTAGATATTCTTTCTAATCACGCCATGTACGGAGCGATAAGGTGGTCTAATGAGATAATAGAGAATGCGCACCAAGGAATCATTACGAAAGATAGATTTATGAAGGTTCAACAACTACTATCTAGTCGCCAAAATTTTAAAAAACGTAAAACTACTTCTATCTTCATTTTTCAAATGAAATTACTTTGCCCTAATTGCGGAAATCATTTAACTTGTGAACGAGTAATGTATCATAGAAAAAAAGATAATCAAGATATTGAACATAATCGATATCGTTGTCAGGCTTGTGTTCTAAATAAGAAAAAGGCTTTTTCCTCCAGTGAGAAAAAAATAGAGGTAGCCTTTTTAGATTATATTGAAAAATACAGATTCAAACAGGTACCGAAATTTCAAACAGAAGACAATGAAATTGATATCTTAAAGAAACAATTATCTAAAGTAGAACGACAAAGAGAAAAGTTTCAAAAAGCATGGTCAAACGATCTAATGACAGATGAAGAGTTTGCCAATCGAATGAAAGAAACGAAACAAGCGCTAGAATTGATAAAAGAAAAGTTGAAATCTTTAAGTTCCAATGAAAACGAAAATATAGATGATAATGCTATAAAAGAAATTATAAATAATATTAAAAGTACTTGGTCATATTTATCAACTGATGAGAAAAAACAATTTATGAATATGTTCATAGAGAATATCAAAATTGATAAAAAAGACGGAGTTACAGAAGTATTAGATATAGAATTTTATTAGTGTTTATGTTACATTTACACA
>NZ_JAKUFY010000119.1:0-16609 GCF_022663675.1 Bacillus cereus group sp. BfR-BA-01355 | reverse complement strand
CCAAGAATCTATATCTGCATTGCTTGATGCTTTTGTGAATCGAGCTAGAATTGTATCATACCCACCTTGGATTGCTTTCCATACAAATGGCCCAATTACTAGCACAATAATTACCGCTAAGGCGATTAACATTCCGTTTTCTGATGACAACTGTGAATCCTCATTTTTTAACCAATTCTTCATTTTTGCTAACATTGAATTTTATCTCCTTTATACATATCAATTTTTAGAATTTACTAAAATAAAAATTTATCTATTTAAACCTTTTATTACTTATTCCAAGAATTTACGTCTGCATTGCTTGATGCTTTTGTGAATCTTGCCAGGATCGTATCATAACCACCTTGGATTGCTTTCCATACAAACGGGCCAATTACTAATACGATAATGACCGCTAAGGCAATTAACATACCGTTTTCTGATGATAGTTGCGAATCCTCGTTTTTTAACCAATTTTTCATTTTTGCTAACATGATTGAATCTCCCTTATCCATTTATTTGAGCTATACGTAAAAAACATCATTAATCTAAAACTTCTATCACTTGTTCCAAGAATTCACATCTGCATTGCTTGATGCTTTTGTGAATCGAGCTAGAATCGTATCATAACCACCTTGGATCGCTTTCCATACAAATGGGCCAATCACTAATACGATAATGACCGCCAAGGCGATTAACATACCATTCTCTGATGATAATTGTGAGTCTTCATTTTTTAACCAATTCTTCATTTTCGTTAACATATATTTTGCTCCTTTACCTATTCCCTTTTTGATAATATCTTCTATAGACTTGCAAATCCTTGCATTAAAGATTGAATAACAATCACCATTGGATAAATCACAATACATCCAATAACTGCGACGTTAAATTTATTCATTTCCATTGGTTTATTTTGAATAAGACGGTTATAGTTCTCATGTTTTAACTCACGCATCATTTTAATCTGTGCATCCATAATGCGAAGACTCTGTACCTTGTCCGTTTTTTGCGCTTGTTGCAATGCAATCGTAAAGGTATTTACTTCTGGACTATTTAAGGCTGCTGCAAAGTTTCGAAATGGTTGATCCGATCCTGCATACATTTCTAATTCCGCTGTAAGTGTAGATACATACGGACGAAGATGTCTTCCGGCATATATTTGCGCCTTTTTTACTGCTTCTAATGTTGTATGTGTTTTTAACAACTGCAGCATAGGAATTAGATACTCTGGTAATTCGAACTTCCTAGCTTCTATCGCCTGCTTGATTCTTCTCTTTAATAGATAATCAGGATAGAAATAAAGTAGCGGTGAAATCAACACACCCACTTTAAATAAGTAGTAATCATGGAACACCGTACATATCAAGAAAACAGAGGTGAAAATGATGGGATATGCTACCTTCATTTTTAAATATTCTTCTGGTTTCGTATCCAGGCCAGCTTCTTCTAATTTTTTCTGAATCTGCTCTTTCTTTTCTTCTATCAGATACTTATGTGCTAACGACTGGAAGGGCGCGAGCATCATTTGATTTAAATTCTTCTTTTCAATTCGTTTTGCATTTTCTACATAATTCGTAAGTAAGCTACCGCTATCTTTTTTACTTTGTAGAAAGGTAGAGAATACCCAGTACATGACAACGAATACCACTACAGCTAAAATCGTAGCCACCTTATTTCCCTCTTTCTGTTGGATTATAATTTGCAATTTTTTCTACACGGGTTGCTAAGAAAAAGACAATTAACATATTTACCGCTAACGCGATTTTCCCCATCATAGAACCTGCTAAAAATCCATATGCTTCTTTTGACATCAACATAATAACTATCGGCATAGCGATAACGATTAAGCAGTTCTGTACAAAAGCACGTTGTGCTTGTGACAAACTAGAACGCAATCTTGCCAAATACAGCTTTTGTTTTTCGAAATCTTCTGCAATATCTAGTAAGACTTGTACTGAATTTGTTCCACCTTCTCGGCTACACACTTCCAACATTTCATGGAAGAAAACCAATTCTCTAAAGTTAAACGTTTCATTAAATCCTCTAAATGCACGATGCATTGTGGTTCCACCTTCTAATAAAAGAGAAACTTTCTCTATTTCTTCTTGAATGCTTTCATGCATCATTGGTTTCACCTGAACTAACACCCGTTTTGCATTGTTACTAATTTGAAGTGCATTTGCTACTGCCTTCATATAAATAGAAAGACGGTCAATGACAACCAAGTAGTAACGTTTTTTTCTTCGATAGAGAAGAAACCTTGGAACTAAGAATCCAGATAAAACGGTAATAAGAATAAAAGGATCTCTACCAAAGGAAAAATAGAATACTGCTGCAATACTCATTCCGGAAAGAATCGTATATACCCAGTACATACTTTTCGTCAATTTCCACTCGTACTTTTGGGCTTCTTGGATAACGGATTGTGGCAAATACATTCGTATCCCTTTGATATTTCTTAATTCCAAGCGTCTTTCTTCTTTCTCATTTTCTTGAACAAATTGAGAAAGAGTGGAACCCTTAGATTTTGCAAAAAGTGAAACGAGCAATACTACACTAATAAATATTAAGAATATGCATCCATAGGCTATCAAACTATGCATATTGCACCTCCTGTTGTGAAAGGAATGGCGCATATAGAGCTGGATTTACAATTGAAGAACGGAATTTCTTCTCCATTTCAGCTGACATTTTTGCTGTAATGATATGATCTCCACGAATCTTTCCTACTCTCTCATTCATTTCATCATATTCCTCACCCGTCGGAATAAATTGAGAGAGCTGATTGAACTGTATATCATCTTGATAATCCAATAACTCAATCATCTCTGTAATATAGCGATTCCCATCATCTTTCTTTTCTAAAAAGACAATCACATCAAATGTCTGTGAAATTAATTCATATAAATACTGAGCATCAATATTCGCACCACTTTGAAGGCACATAAGCATTAAACGTCTGACTGCTTCTTTCGCGCTCCTTGCATGGACAGAAGTAAAACCGGGGTGTCCTGTTTGGAAGAAGTTAATCATTTTTAAAGCCTCTTTCCCCCTCGATTCCCCTACAATTAATCTCTTAGGCCCTTGACGTAAAGCATTTGTTAACAATCTATCAAAGTCGATTGCATTTTCCTCTACTTCCGATGCCCTACACTGCATCGGAACAAAGTGATGTTCTGGAAATATGCGATGCAAATAGAGTTCGGGGTTATCTTCTACTACGAGAGTACGTTCTTTCTTCTTCCCATTTGGAATATGAGAAGCAAGATATTTCATAAACTCTGACTTCCCTGTACCTGTTGCTCCAGCGACTAAAATATTCATTTTTGCTTTCACAGCTGCAGCCAAAAAGTTCAACATCTCTTTCGATGCTTGATTTGTAGATAACATACGCTCTTCAGAGGCACGAAGATGATCTGCATTCTTACGAATCGTTATCGTAGTTCCTAGTCCCCCTAGTTCATCTAGTGCTATATTGATACGTATATACGGGAATACGCAGTCCACATATGGCTTTGCTGTATTTAATGACTCTGACGTACTGTTTACCATCTTATACGCTAAAGCCTTTACCTCTTCTTCTGTCTCAAATCGGTAAGGAAATGTACATTCTCCCTCTCCAATTTTTTCGTAAATAATTTCTTTTGTTCCATTGATATAAATATCGGTTACATCCTTATCTTCTTTTAAAGGTTCTATAATCCCAAATCCTACAATATCGTCACATACCATATTTAGTAATTGCTCAGAAGGTACCTCTGAAATGACGACCTGATTACTTAATAGAAAGCTTTTAATGATTTGTTCTACAGCTGCTCTCTTCTCTTTATTCATAAAAGATTCGCTTAAGATATCACGATGATCTTTTACTAAAAATGCACGAATCTCATCCGTTATATCTTTAATCTGTTGAGCTGTAGTTGTTCCTAACTTTCGAGCCGATTTGGAACGAATCATATAACCAAAGTGATATAAATCCACTCGATTTTGCTTTAAGGCGACTTGTTTTTCCTGTAAATAGCCCCACATACTACTGCCTCCCTTTTAATTTCTTAAACCAAAGAGACCCTTTTTCATAGAGGATGTATGCTGGAATGGAATATCAAGACCAGCTGCTTCCATAATGCGATGGACCTTTGTATTAATTTGCGGAGAACCAAATTGCATCCCCCATTCGTAACTCGTCCGATCTCTGTCATACGGAATTGTCACTGCAATATTTTGGGAAGATAGCTTTTCAATATCTTCTACATAATCCTCATCCCCCATATTCAAAACATGAATCATACGAGGCAATGTTAGCTTTGCTTCTTCTATTAGTTGTAATTCGCGTTTAATCGCTATTGCACCACGAGGGTTGCCATTTAGCACATGAACTACAATGTCTGATTGATATAGAATCGGATAACTCAGCACCTCGGATAATTCAGTTGGTACCGATAGAATGATATAATCGTATTCTGTATCTACAAGTGATTCGATAAATGTCGTTACAAACAATTCTTTGTTTTTAATCTCTGGGAATTGAGCTAAGCTATAACCTGATGGAAATACCAGAAAATCCATCTTATCGTGCAATTTTTGCATCAATCTTGGATTCACTTTTTTATCTAACAAATCTTGCTTGGTACAAATATACTGCGAAAGATTATATTCATTTTCTTTTCTTACAAGCTCTAGGATATTTTTATTCTCATGGCTAAGACCAGTTCCAATTGCAAAACTTGGTCTTACTTGGTCCGCTTCTACATAAAGCACCTTTTTCCCTAGATGAGCTAACTCATTTGCCATCGTAATACTTAATGTGCTTTTTCCTACGTTTTCATTTGTGGCATAAAAAGCAATAATTCTTACCTGCCGATCCATCCTAAAAACTCCTTTCTTACTTAGATTTGTTCAGATACTGCGCTACATACTCTTTTACATTTTTAGAAATTGGATTGGTCGAATGCTTCTCTACATAGTCTAAAATGTTCTTTTGATCAGATATTTGCGAGAATCCTTCAGCTCGTTCTAGTTCTTTCCCTGTTTGTTCTACTTTCTGTCCGACTGCAACAGGAATTACATCTCCAAGTGTTTTTGCACGATTTAAGTATTGAAGCTGTTCAGGTGAAACAGCCAGTGTATATAATCGCGTTACCTTTGGCTTTTGTTTTCCTTCTTGTTCCTCTTTTGATTCTTTCTTTTCTAATACAAATGCATCTTCTGTATTGCTATCTTTTGCAGCAGTCACACGTACACGTTGGAAAAGACCACCGAATACAACCTTCTCACTGTCTCCTTCTTTTACAACCTGTTTGAAATACAAGTCCACATACGTGTTCGGAATAATACTATTACCTGAACTTGTTTCCAAATCAACGAGTAACGGAAAGGCAACTTCTCCATCTTTCAAATTTAAAATGGAAGAGTCCGGTAACTCTTCTTTCTTTACTACTTTGTTTTTAAAGAGGTAGCTATTCTCTGTAATGGGCTGTCCATCATTTGTCCACTTACCTACAACTTCTTTTTTATTTGCACGTAATGCATTGGGGGGAATCGCATCACCAGGTAATGTTCGTTCCACTAGCATGTCTTCTTTAATCTCTGTATGCGCAGGTATATCCTTTGCGGCTACAACAATCTTTGTTGGATTTACTGCATTTTCGACTGCGAAATGATTGTAACCATAAATACCCGCTACTGTTGCAGCAGCTAAACCTACAGCAGCAATCTGCTTCTTTTGAAACTTAGATGGCTTCAATGTTTGTATTCCTCCTTATGTAGCCTTTAAACGCAAAAAAAGGACACACCTATGGCATAATGCGCCTTAGGTGTGTCCTTTTAGCTAATCTAAAGTCTATATGAAAATGTTGGATTTATTTTCTTTAATATTACAATCTTAATATTATGATATATATAGTTTCATGTCAATCATTTCTAAAAAATATCTGTTTTTTCTATTTAAAAAAACGTAATCATAAATTAAAAAACCTCCAAAAACTCTGTTATAACAAGGTTTACAACCTATTAAGCATACCAAAAACATGTTGTAATTAATCTAACGCAACCGAATATTCCTAGGTGGTCGGTTGCTATTCTTTCTTTTTCATTTTATGGAGAAAAGAAGTGCTCGCATGGAAATACTTTTCACGACAGTTGATGAAAGAGACAAAATTATTATTAAAAGGAAATCAATTTTGTTCCTGTTTCAAAATACTTTGCAGGAGCATAACCTTTCCCATTCCGATCTTGAAATTCGCTTCCAATATATAATGATACAATCATTACGATAATTCCAATAAAAATTACACATTTCATACGTTGTTTTTTCTTTTTATCCATTCAAACTTCCCCTTTCTACGAAAAAAAGGCACATCCCATTAAGTTAAAGATATATTAGATACAGGAGTAAGGATAGTAAGGAATGATATTCCTACTGTCCTTTTTTATGTATAATTTTAGATTATTAGTACATAGTAATCTAAGTTAATACATGGTATTGTTAGAATATTATTACTAAAATGAATATTGCCACTTTTAAGGGGTAGCCTCGGTCCAAGGACCTTACCTAAAAATGAATGCTTAGCTTAGTAAAAGGTCGTGATACATATTCCTAAGATAAAACAAACACCAATAGATAAATGGCGTGAAAGGATATCTGTAAAAAAAGCTATAACAGACAATGGGGTTATGTATTATTTAATGGATGAAGATCTTAATTTCATACCATTTGTAAAAGACTACCTCAATGTGATACAAGCAAGAGCAGTGCAACAAGTAGCACCTAAGACTGTTCAAACGTACTGCTATCAATTCTGGTACTTCATTGTATTTTTAAAAATTAAACGGTTAGACATTTTGGATTTAGATGGGAGACCGCAGATATTAACAGACTTTAAACTATGGCTCAAGAATCCTTATAGATTTTATGAGAATGTAGAATCGTTTAATTTTGAGGATGAGTATGAGGATAATGAAATCAAAACTACAACTATTAACGCAATAATTGATAGGGTAAGTTCGTTATTTCTATGGCTTAAAGCTAGTGGAAAAATAAAAGATAATCCTGTTGTTTATCGCAATGTTATGCGTACAAGTGCGATGCAAGATAAAGATATGTTGGCTCACACTCGGAAAAGTCGGACTATTATGAAAAACACCCTTAAATCTAAAACCCCTCAAGGAATACCTAAAACGATAAACCAAAAAGATTTTAAGAAATTCTTGGAGGCGGTCAATCTATTGCGAGATAAGATTATCCTTCTCGTTCTAAAAGAAGGCGGTTTAAGGTCAGGAGAGCTGTTGGGCATCAAGCTTGAAGACATTGATTATGGTGAACAAGGGATTTGGGTACGGTTTAGACCTGATAATGAAAATAATTCAAGAGCAAAAGATGGTTATGGTAGAGATAGGTTCGTCCATCTTCCAACTGATCTTTTTGTATTGATAGATAGATATATTAGTAGCGATTGGGTAAACAGTGATCCAGATAATGATTTCTTATTCGTTGTAGTTAAGAGCAACAGATTGAAGGAAAACGGAATGCCGATGAAGAAATCAACGCTTTCTTCTACCATTCGCAATTACAGCAAAAAAACAGGAATTCACTTGAATACTCATAAATTGAGACACACTCACGTTACTGAATTGGCAAAAGAGTATATCAATAAAGGTGAACCTATCAATTGGAAGTACATTCAAGAAAGAATAGGACACAAAGATGTGACGACTACAATGCAAACATACGCTCATTTAAACGCAGAAGACCATAAAAAAGAATACAATCGAATGAACGGCTATAAAGAAGAAAAGCGTAAGGAGAGAGAAAATGCCGAGAAGTAATGCAGCTAAAGTTGATCAAGCCAATATAGAGAATCCAAAGAGCAAAACAACTGTCACTCCCTTCCCTGTTGACGTTGTAGATACTTTTTGGATGACTGAGGCCCAAAAGAGATTTTTTGAAGTGCTAAAACAGCCTGAGAATCGAGATAAAAAGTATGATGAATTGTATATCTTAGCAGGATATAAAACCTTTAGTCCTTGGTATAAAGCAATCAAAGATGAACGATTCGTTCAATTACTTGAAAATATAGGAGTTCAAGTAAGACATAATGAAGATCATTATCCTGCACATCACGAAATAGAATACATAAAGTATCCGAAAGAACGCGAAGAATATCTCACCCGAGATGTTTGGGATATGAGAAGATTGATTAAAGATTATCCAAAGCATATAAATCCTGAAAATTATATTGTGAGATTTACTAAAATAGAAAATGTTCAGTTACGCCAAACAGTAAAAAGATATTTTGTAAATATGATTGGAAACTGGAAACCTATTACATTTAATAGAAACATATTACGGTTGTCTCACTTCTTTAAGCAATTACACAAAAAGTTCCCTAATATTAAATCTTTTAAAGAGTTAGATAGACAAATTCATATCGAAAAACTGTTACCAGATATACACTCTTTATCTTATCATATAGCCGTTAAAGTTATTACGCACACTCGTGCTATGTTTCAATATATGTACGCTAACAAATGGTCCGACGGACCAACAACAGATGCTTTATTAATTAGTTACGATACACCAAAGTCACAAGAAACCTTGCCAAAACCTATCCCTCCTCACATTAAGGTGAAATTGGACGATTACTTAGAAAATACAATTATTCCATTATTAGAAAATGGAGAGGATACACCAATCATAGCACCAACTTATTGGGACTTAATTCTAATTTTAAGGAACACAGGAAGACGATTTGAAGATATGGCTCATTTGATTGCAGACGGAAGCGATATCGATTGTTTAAGATATGACCTAGATGGTGATCCTCAACTTTATGTTGACCATCGGATTGCAAAAATAGCAAAAGACATCGTTGTCCCCTGTGCTCATATGAAGGACTTAGAAGGTAGAAATATAGTCGAAAGAGCTATTTTGCGTCAGAAGCGGCGGATAGATAACTTACCCCATACTAAATCGGATAAACAAAAATATCTTTTCAGAAAAATCGTTGATTATGATAAAGATAATAAACCAATTACAGAAACAATTAATAAGTATAAGTTTAGAACCGAATTAATTAAAATTTGTAATCAAATTCCTTTAGTAAACTTTGGTGCTGAATCTGGAGAAATTTATAAAATAACACCGCATCAGTTCAGACATACGGTAGCAACAGAAATGGTTGATGCTGGTGTGGATATTTATGCAGTGAAGAACTTTTTAGGGCATTCATCTGTAGCGATGACGGAAAAGTACGTTAAGGTTTATCAACAACGTTTGAAAAAAGAGTTCAAGGAAAAGCTTCTTCAAACCGATGCAAAAGCTATCAAAGATAATCTTCCTGAACAAGAAGAAATATTCGGTAATAATAAATGGGTTAAAAATAAGATTATCGCTATCTTTGATCAAGGTGATGGGTGTTGTGAGCATCCATATAAAATGCCCTCCTGTCCTCACCAGGTGGCTTGTAAAACGTGCATTAAGAAAAAGATTCTGCCAAGACATCAAAATGCTGTAAAAGATACGATAGATGCTTTTTCAACACATTTAAACCACGCTAAGCAAATCGGTCTAAATGAGAAAATAGAAGAATTTCAAAAAGTAGTTGACTTTTATGAAACAGCTTTAGGAATTATCGTAAAAGGTGAAACATTCGATGCGGCAAAACATTTCTATACCGGTGGTGCTCACTAATGGCTAATTTAAATCCGAATACATTGAAAATGGTTGAAGCAAAGAAACAAGAAAGTGAACTAAAAAAACAAGCTGTTTTAGCAGCATTAAAGGAGCTAACGCTCCTTGATGATCCCGTAAACAATCCTGTTTCCAAGGCTGAAATATGCCGTAAAGCAGGGGTAAGTAAAACATTCTTATACTCTTACCGGGAAGAACTTATAAAGCCGATTGATGAAGCAATTAAAAGGCAAAATCAGAAATTGAAGGTTATCACTAAAAAACAGATGTTCAGTGAGAGTTCAAAGGACAAGCTTATTGAATCACTGAAACGAAGATTAGCTACAATAGAGGAAGAAAACCAAAAACTAAAAAAAGATAACGCCATCTTACTTGGAAAGCTGGCAAATGCCCCGTTTGGAAACAAACAAATCAATATATCAGACAATGAATTTCCATTCTAATAAGATCTTTAATAAAGGCCCTGTTAAAGGATATTGTTGATATTTGAAACCTTTTTGTGATTTTTTGGTATAATCTTGAAAATAAGGGGAGCTAATTAATTTCAGTACAAGGGGGAGAAAATATGGCTATAAAATTAGAATCTGAGCGTTTATGTATAGAACCTTTTACCAATGATGATGCATTCAGAATCAAAGAATTGGCTAATAACAAGGAATTAGCAGATATTCTTGGGCTTCCGCACCCCTATGAATTGAAATTCGCACAAGATTGGGTTGATATGCAACCAGAACTTATAAGGCAAGGAATCGAATACCCTTTAGGAATCGTTTCTAATGTGCAGGGATGATAAAGTTGTTTAAAAAACGCCAGTCATGTTTTTCAACAATCGGGCCATATACTAATATTGATTTTTGGGGTAATGTGTTAAACTTTGTCTGATATTGACTTTAGACTGATAGATTCGATGTTGATTTGAAATAAAACTTAACTATTTTGAAAAAAATATAAAATTATAGAAATATAAATATCAAAAGTGATAATTTATAATATAATTATATAATAATCTTAATATGGAGCGATGCAAATGATAAACCCTTTTAATAAAGAAATATTTCAAACAAAGTTTAGTATTCCGGGTTTTAGAGAAAGTAGTCCCATTTTAAGTATACTGGTAAACGAAAATTCAATACTGAGACAATATCTAGTACTTAAGTCTTTAATTAAAGAAGAATACATTATATTAGGATTTGATTTTAAACATGAACAAATAATACCTATTGAAAATAGCAACATTAATTATGTATTAAATGAGATTCAAAAGTTTATATCAAGCAAATTTAATTCAATAAATTTAAATATTGAAGCACTAGATAAGAATATTGAATACTTTTCTAAGCAAAAACTTAAAAAAAGTAATTTTTATACCAATGAGAATATAACTATATTTGTTTCTTCTCAGAGGAATATTATTCCTACACAATGTGAAATTTATAGTAATGAAGTTTTATATAGTCCAAATAAATCTATAGTGATACATAATAGAAGTGGGCTTTTGTACGGGGAAATTGAATTTGATGGTGTTCAAAAGAATGATTTTTTAAAATTACATTTTTCGGAGACTTTAATTTTAAAATATTATGTCGATAATGAAATTATTGAAACGGCTTCAATAATCTATGAAGTCGTTTCAGTGAATTCGAATAGTTTTGTTTTAATTTTAAGTAATTTTATACACGATTTAAGCAATATGAGAGTAAATCATTCATCACAGACTTTGAACCCCCATTCAGCTTTTTTTGAAGTGCTAAGAACTGCTGGTATTAGCAAAGAACAAATTAACATAAAAGGGTTTGAAAAAACAAATGCCCCTTATCTTATAATTATACCTATTGAAGATCTAGAGATAAATATAAAGGAATTTGGATTGGGAGATATAACGTTTCTTAGTAAACAAGAATCATTTAATAGGGTTAAGGGATTTGAAGAGCTCTTTGTAAAAGAGTTGAATGAAGAATTTAATGTATTTGCTCATACAATTGTGGAATCTGAAAATACATATGATGCGTATCTTTTAGGACTTCAAAAGATTCAACAAGCTGTGGATGTATTAGTACATTTAACTAAGAATGAAAGAACTTTTAATTTCTTTAACTTGGGAGATTATATAAATAATTGGAGTAGATCAAGAATATATCAACATCCAAAATGCTCAACGTTTTATTATGCAGAAAACATAATAGGCTTTGAAAAGGTTTTTAGTGATTCAAAAAAGATAAGATGTGATAATTCATTAGAGATAGATTCGTACTTAGAAAAAATAATTGAGGAATTAGACTGGTATGAACATGTACTATATAGAAAGTTGCAAGGTGAAGAATCTAAAATTGAAAAGCAATTATTTAATGCTTTAAAATGGCTAAGCAGAAGTTGGCGAACTAATAATATAGAGGATAAAGTTATCTATACAAGTATAGCAATGGAGTTTTTAGTAGATGAAGTTAAAACAGAGCCCTATATTCCAAAACAAGTGAAAAGTGAATTTAAAGGATTATTAAAAAATTTATTAAAAAATAATGCAATATTTACAGAAGATATCTCAAAAAAAATAATAGAGAAAAGTTTACAAGGATTAAGTGAACCACCTTTGAAAATAAAAGTTAAAACATTAATTGAACAATTAAAAGTTCCTATTAATGAAGAAGAATTCGAAAAAATTTGGAGTGTTAGAAATTACCGAAATGATATGGTGCATGGTAGAAGTGAATTGGAGATAAATCCTGATATTGTTTTATTAGCAAATATTTTTTTAGGTGAGCTAATAGCGTATAGATTCAAAGATATAGAGGATGGTGTTCAAGATTAATACACTAGTAGCAGCACATGGTTTAGGATTAGAAATAAAACAAACATCAGTGGGCTTACAACTGTATGAGAAAGTAAAAATGCTTAAAAAACAATTATCAGAAGAAGCATGGTCAATGTATGATTCAGTATTAAAATCATGTGGGACCGTACACTACGATAGTTTCAAAGTGGCGTTAGAAACCATTTCTTATATGAAATCAAGTGATAATTTGGGAGTGAGCACCATATGTCAAGAGCTTTTTAATAGTAGTGAATTACATGAAATCATTCATCAAAGTACACAATTTGCTAGACATATGGAGAGTTTTTTCTTGAAGATTTTATCTGGTCCTGTACCAGATAAAATTTCTAATGAACTTAACACGTTAAAGTTGCATAGGGCTGCCTTAAATCTTTTCTATAACTTCCATAATACAAAGTTTTTTTCATATTTACATGAGGAAATTGGTCAAGAGAAAATGAAAAATCCTATAGTAGAAGAATACATCCTATCGAAAAATCCAGTTGCACTATCAAAATCAAATAGAAGATTAATAGATAAATTAGTCAGAGATAAAAATATGAAAGATTTGTTATATTTTATAGAGATTTTTGATGGTATAAAGAGTTTTGTATTACAATTGATTTTTGAAACACATTTTGATTTACTTTTAAGTATAGAGAAAAAAGATATGTTTAAATATAATGAAAAGGAATGTAGTAACATTCGAATGTTTAAAGCGAAAACACCTAATATAGATGTTTTTAATCGTGGGAATTTTTTATTTTTTTACGATGGAGAGACTATTGAGGATATTGGATTAATATATAAAAAGATAGTTAGAAATATGGAAGACGAGAAAATACGTACTACCATAATAGAGGGAATAATATATCCAACTAATGATCAATATTTGTTTGCAAATAAATTCAAAGAAATGATTCTTAACAATTGATCAATCAAAGCGATAAAAACAAAAGGAGCCTCTATCGAAAGTTACTTAGTAATTTTCGATAGAGGCTTTTAATTATAATACTTAATTGTAGTTATATGTCTTTAACATTAAGGGATGTGCCTTTGGTTTATCCATTCAGCTACTAGTTTAAGAAGGATTATATACTTTTGTTGATTCAACTTATTATACAATACTATTTAACTAATTTCTATTCTTCATATAATACCAGTTTGACAAATCAGTAATAATATGTTCCTTCCCAACCCAGTTCCAACCTGGTGTTTGTACAGGGAATGGAAGGTCAGCAAGCACCCTTCTCTTTTTAAAATCATCGTACGCGATACCATTAATTTCTACCTCATTTGTCAGGCACAAGCTCATTTCATTTACACCTGCTAGGTTAGTTTCAACATTAAACGAATATTTTCCATCTTTTGTTTTTAATGGCGCATACCATTTGCGTTGACCATCAATAATTTTTTCTTGCCCATCCCAATATAGAGACTTAGTCGGTCTTTTACTATCGAAGACATGTCCTGTTACTTCAGACAAATACATATTTTTAGGTTGGAATTTTGATGCCAACCCAGTATTAGAAATAGATTCTAAATCTTGTGTTGTTTTTAGTCCTTCATCTGCAAATGGATATTGTGCCGTTGCTTTTGTAAATACACCTGGATAATTGGCATTCCAATCATTTTTGTATTTTCCGTTTAATTCATAAGAAAAACCATACCCAGCATGGAGCTTAGATGGTGCTAAATTATCAATACTTCCACTTAATGTTTCATAGAACATTTCTCCCACTGTGTCCTCTTTTGAAATACGTTCACTTACTGTTTCTACCACACCTTTTACACTCGTTACTCCGCACATCCCTTTTTCATAAGATGGTGCATAGATAGCTGTTTTAATAGGATTATTTTTGTATGTGGTTTCTTCTATATCTAGACGATCACCAGCAGGGTTAATTTCTGCCTGAATTGTTCCTTTCCCCTTATGTTGCCAGCCAAGGTTCAAGGTTTTCTTTTCTCCCTCTGTTAATCTTACCTTTTGTGATGCCACTTGTTGTCCGTTATGTTTTAACACAACTACTGTTTCAGGATTTGTGTATTTTTCTTCTAATACATCTAACTTTTTAATTTTATTCTTCTCCTTTGCTAGTTTCTTTCTTGCATTATCTAGTCTACTTGCTGCACTATCTAGTTTATTTTCTTCCCAAGAGCAGTCTCTATCGTAATAGTGATGGTTCCCTTCTGCATCTATCTCATGAATTGGATTACGACGGCAATAACTAAGACTAGACTGCGCACTATCTCTATCAGATTCAGAACTATTTACTTCTTGCTGGGACTTATTAATATTGTTATTTACCTTTTCTCTATATTGGTCACGTTCTGGTTTAAAATTATCACGTGATACATCTACTCTTGTTTTGATATTCTTTCCTTCTCTTGCGGTTTCGCCTTCGATTCTGTCACTAGAGAAATCAATTTTATATTTAAAGTCATCTTCATCGCCTGGATCTGGGTTAGGTGTTACTTCGGTACCACAATTACCATCTACAATAAAATCAACTGTCTTTTCATTTGAGTCCCTTTGAACCCCATCAATAATTTTTAATTTTGCAGTATAGCGACCACACATTTGTGGTTGCCAACTTACATCTTCTTTCATAAATCGTCCTGCATCGCCTTCGCTTGGTTTTTGATTATCTTTTTGAGAAGTTGAACGCAAGTAATTTTCTTGATGATGCACCGTTTCGCCATTTTTTGTAATATCTAACATCCACTTTATTCGATTACGTTCACCAGCTGCGGCTTGATATGGATTTACTGTTCTCCCATTTGGATCTCTATCATTGTATCCCTTATTTTTACTTACATATTCGAAACCATTAAATGTAAATTTAACAGGAACATCTTTTTTACTACTAGACGCCGTAAAATCTTTTATTTCAGGCTTATTTGTACGTACATACCACAGGTTATAATTATTAACGCCACTTACCCCACCAGATCCCGCATATCCACCAGAAAGATATGCAATATCACGAATCCAATAGAATAATCCATATCTTAAACCCTTAGTATTTACAATTTGATGTGATTTTAAATTACCTAAAACAAACTCTGAATTCCCCCAATATTTATTAGCGATAACCGCCGAATTAATCCGCTCTTTCTCAGTTATCATCCTATCCCCAACAGTAACCGATGGATTAATATAACCTTCATTAGAAATTCGTACATATGGTTCACTTGAATCGGCATTTTGAACTAAATTTTCCCATGGATTCCCCCAATTAAAAGACCCATTATATACAGCTGGATAATGCAAATCGGATAAATACATTAAGCGCTCAGCTTTATATTTCTTTCCTGGACGAAAGTATTTCCCCTCCATTTGCAATTGTCCAGATAAAAGATAAGTATCCTCATTCCCATTGAAGAAGGGAATATCATTATTCTTAGCATCTACTGAAAAAGGGAGTGTCAAAAGTAGTGATGTACAAGCAACGATTATTTTCTTTTTAATTTTCATGAATATTCCTCCTGAATACAAAAAAAGGACACACCCGTACCATTGGCTGGTACGTAAGGTGTGTCCTTTACGTAATTTAAAAATCTTAATATTAAACTGTATATGTAGATCCTAACAAATTTTATTTCTCTTTACAATTACCTTATTTTTTTTCTACTTGAATATACATCATTTTATCAGCAGTTGAATGTCCAATACGAACTTTATGATTTTGAGTAGTGTAATTATTAATCACTTGAGCATCTACTGTATCTTGGATTTCTTTATCTAAATTTAATTCAGGATTTATGAAAGTAATCCATTTCTTAGTTAATTCCACTGTTGCTTTATTATTATATAAGAATGCAATTTCAAAGTTATTATTATCTGTTGCATCAACATAGAATTGTGCTCCAATTGAACCTGCTGGTAAATACATATCTTTATCAAGAAGTTTTACATATACTCCAACATCACTATACTTTAAATTAGTATTATATTTTTTGTTGATAGAGCTAACAATATCTTGTCCCTCTTTAGTTACTTGCTTTTGAACAGTAATGTTATTATTAAAAGCATCTTGATTAAATTCCATATCTTTAGTTACCAAATTTTCATTTAACCCTACTGGCAATTTAATTTCCGGTTTCACTTCTGGTTTTTCTTCTGGTTT
>NZ_JAKUFY010000118.1:0-16703 GCF_022663675.1 Bacillus cereus group sp. BfR-BA-01355 | reverse complement strand
GAGTACATTTTGTAACAAATGTACAATGTTTCACACGAGTACATCTTGTTCTTGGGCATTTACAATCGTCGCTACACTCAATTTTTGAAGAGCAATCGTCATCACATTCGAATGTGCTTGGATCTTGGTGTAAGAAATCCTCCATCCCAGCACTTTTGATTTCTTCAACAGCTTTTCTAATATCACGTTTCATAGAAATCCTCCTTATCATGTATTAAGTTGAAAAGGTATTCTTTTTCCTTAACATGATATGAGAGATGACGTCTTTCTGAACAGGACAAGAGTGTAATTTTCTATAAATAGATGATAGCGGATGTATGGACAAGACAAGGCGCATACATTGAATGAAGAGAACTGAGAAGGGATGAGAAAATATGTTACCTTCATATGATTTTTTTGTTCATCCAATGTACTTAGTGGAATTGAAAAAAGACATTTGGTCAGATAGTCCAGTGCCAGCAAAATTAACTTATGGAAAAAAGAAATATGACATTGATATCGTATACCGAGGAGCTCATATTCGTGAGTTTGAGAAAAAATCTTATCATGTTATGTTTTATAAACCAAAAAAATTTCAAGGTGCGAAAGAGTTTCATTTGAATTCTGAGTTTATGGATCCGTCTCTCATACGAAATAAACTATCGCTAGACTTTTTTCATAACATTGGTGTACTTTCGCCAAAATCACAACATGTATTTATAAAAATTAATGGTCAAATTCAAGGTGTGTATTTACAGTTAGAATCAGTTGATGAAAACTTTTTGAAAAATAGAGGATTACCGAGTGGTTCTATTTATTATGCGATAGATGATGATGCGAATTTTTCATTAATGAGTGAACGAGATAAAGATGTTAAGACGGAGCTCTTTGCGGGTTATGAATTTAAATATTCGAATGAAAATAGTGAAGAACAACTGAGTGAATTTGTATTTCAAGCGAATACTTTGACGAGGGAAGCCTATGAAAAAGAGATTGGGAAGTTTCTACATGTAGATAAATATTTACGATGGTTAGCAGGAGTTATTTTTACGCAAAACTTTGATGGTTTTGTCCATAACTATGCACTATATCATAACGATGAAACAAATTTATTTGAAGTTATACCGTGGGATTATGATGCGACTTGGGGGCGAGATGTACAAGGGAGACCGCTTAATCATGAATATATCCGCATTCAAGGGTATAACACGCTAAGTGCAAGATTGTTAGACATACCTGTGTTTAGAAAGCAGTATCGAAGTATTTTAGAAGAAATATTAGAAGACCAATTTACAGTTTCGTTTATGAGGCCGAAAGTAGAAGGATTGTGTGAATTGATTCGTCCATATTTACTACAAGATCCATATATGAAAGAAAAATTAGAAACATTTGATCAAGAGGCTGATATGATTTATGAATATATAAATAAAAGAAGAAAGTATATACAAGACCACTTATATGAATTGGATTAATTTTGAAAGAGATTGAAACGTTATCAATCTCTTTTTTTTTGTATAATAAAGATGTATCAATAAAAGTGAAGTAATATATTTGAAAGAGAATGGGGATGCGGATATATGACGATTAAATGGATTGATTGGGTAAAACAAATACAATCTATAACCCAAGCAGGTTTAACGTATTCTAAGGATGTGTACGATATAGAACGCTTCCAACAATTACGAGACATTTCGATTTCGATGATGTCACATTACACAAAAACTGATTGGGAAGTTGTAGAGAAATTATTTGCAAGTGAGACAGGCTATCAAACACCTAAAGTTGATATAAGAGCAGTTGTTTTTCAAAATGAAAAGTTATTATTTGTGAAAGAAAAAAGCGATGGGAAATGGGCATTGCCAGGTGGATGGGCTGATGTCGGTTATACGCCAACCGAAGTTGCAGCAAAAGAGGTTGTCGAAGAGACGGGTTATGAGGTAGATCATTTTAAGTTACTAGCTATATTTGATAAAGAAAAACATCAACCATCTCCATCGGCGACGCATGTATATAAGATTTTCATTGGATGCGAGATTATTGGTGGAGAAAAGAAAACTAGCATTGAAACAGAAGAGGTGGAGTTTTTTGGTGAAAATGAATTGCCTAATTTATCAATTGCTAGAAATACAGAAGACCAAATTAAAGAGATGTTTGCCTACATGAAAGACCCGCAGAAAGAGAAATTAATAGATTAATCCTGCTTGAATTGTACATATTGTTAAAATGAAGATATTGGCAGATTGCAGCCTTTATGTAATAATGGGATGGTATGTGAAGAAAAAAGGAGATAAAAAAGAACATGTTAGCAAACATAATAGATCAGTTATTGCAATTTTTTGCAAGCTTAGGTTACTTTGGAGTAGCTCTTGCTTTAATGATTGAAGTAATCCCAAGTGAAATTGTACTTTCGTATGCTGGCTTTTTAGTAGCGGATGGTAAAATTAGTTTTGTGGGTGCAGTTATCGCCGGAACTATTGGTGGTACTTTAGCCCAAATCTTTTTATACTGGCTTGGATACTACGGAGGGCGTCCGGTTGTAGAGAAATATGGGAAATATCTGCTTATTAATAAACACCATTTAGACATAGCGGAAGGTTGGTTTAAGCGTTATGGAGCTGGCGTAATATTTTCTGCGCGCTTTATCCCAGTAGTACGTCATGCAATCTCTATTCCAGCAGGACTAGCTAAGATGCCATTAAAACTATTTACGCTTTATACGGTTGTAGCGATCATTCCATGGTCAATTCTATTTATATACTTAGGTGAAAAACTTGGTGGGAATTGGCGACAAATTAAAGAGTATGCATCTGATTACACACATTACATAATTATAGGAGCTGTTCTTTTTATTGCTCTATACTTCGGTTTAAAATATTTGAAAAAGAAAAAAACAACACGCTAAAGTCAATGATAATTCATTGGCTTTTTTTATTTGTTTCGGTTCGGTTCTAAAAAAAAAGAGTTGTCCATAATGTATAATAATAAAGCGTAGCGGAGGAATGTGATGAAAGGGTCACCGTTTATACGTGGAACGATATTTTTAACGATGGCAACGATGATATCAAAAATGTTAGGGTTTATATATGTTATACCATTTACAGCAATGGTCGGTACGAGTGGGTACGTTTTATATACGTATGCATATCGCCCCTATACAATTATGCTCAGCATTGCGACAATGGGATTACCACTTGCAGTTTCAAAAATGGTATCAAAATATGATCAACTGAATGATTATCATACGGTTAAGAGAGTGTTGAAAAGTGGAATCGTGTTTATGTTTATAATGGGAGTCATTTCGTGTTTTACGTTATATATGCTAGCTCCGCATTTAGCTAAGCTTGTCATCGATGGGAATGATCAAACGGGGAATAGTGTAGGAGCGGTTACTACTAATATTCGAATTGTAAGTTTTGCGTTAATACTTGTGCCAGTAATGAGTTTATTAAGGGGCTTCTTTCAAGGATTCCAATCGATGGGGCCTTCTGCATTAAGTGTAGTTGTAGAGCAATTTTTTCGGGTTTTAACCATTTTAATAGGAAGCTTTGTCGTTTTATATGTTTTAAAAGCGTCTGTTTCATTAGCGGTTGGTATTTCAACGTTCGGTGCATTTATGGGAGCTGTAGGTGGATTAACTGTTTTAAGTGCATATTATATAAGAAGGAGAAGGCACTTAAAGAAAAAAGAGATGGCAAGTATACCACAAACAACAAAATCCTTTTTCTCATTGTATAAGGAGCTCTTTACATATTCTATTCCTTTTGTTGTGGTGGGCTTAGCAATTCCGTTGTATCAGACTATTGATACATTTACAATTAATAAACTACTTATACAAATAGGGTATATGCAAGGAGAAGCGGAAAAAATTAATGCGATAATTGGTCTTGTTCAAATGGTTGTGCTCATCCCGGTATCCGTTGCGACAGCTTTTAGTATGTCTCTCGTACCAGAGATGACGAAAGCTTACACAGCAGGAAATACGAAGCTATTGTACAAACATTTTACGAGAACAAATGTATTAGTAGTAGCGATTACGGTGCCGGCTGCAATTGGAATGATTGTGTTAGCCAAGCCTGTATATACTCTTTTATTCGGTGCTGGAAATGATCCAGAGATGGGGAGAATCATTTTACAGTATTATGCTCCTGCTTGCATACTATTTTCTCTTTTTACAGTAACGGCTGCTATGCTACAAGGAATCAATCAACAGCAGAAGACGGTGCTAGGACTAGTGATTGGAATTATTGTGAAAATAGTTTTAAATATTGTATTGCTTCCGTATTTCGATTATGTAAGTTTTATTATTTCAACATACGCGGGCTATACGATTTCAGTTGGGTTTAACTTGTGGATGCTTTCTAAATATGTTATAAAGGCAACATAAGCTTTTAAGGCAGAGAGCACTCTGTCTTTTTCTATGTTTATAATATTTTTCTTATAAAAACGTTTTCAAAATAATTTTTCTATTGAAATTTAAACGTATGTTTCATATGCTGAGAATGGCGGTTTAAAAACTGTGATTTAAGAGAGGTAGATTCCTACATGTAAAAAGAATCGGGGTGATAGTATGTTAAATATATATTTAACAGACCGAAACGGAAAACTACAAGAGATTGAGGAAATGCAAAAGGGGTGCTGGATTAATGTACTTCATCCAACAGAAGAAGAAATTCAATATCTAGTACAAACTTTAAATGTAGACTTAGATTTCATTAAAGACCCTTTGGATGATGAAGAACGCTCTCGTATTGAAAAGGAAGACAATAATACTTTAATTATCGTGGATATTCCGACAGTTAGACATGACGAAGAAGGAAATTCGATTTATGACACGATTCCAATAGGTATGATTGTGATGCCAGATTGCTTTGTGACAATTTGTTTAGAAGAAAACCCAATTTTTGAACGTTTTATTAATCAACGTATTAAAGAATTTTATACGTTTAAGAAGACGCGCTTTGCACTTCAGCTCTTATATACGATTTCTACTTATTATTTAAGATACTTAAAGCAAATAAATCGAAAAACAATTGATTTAGAGCATCAATTAAATCAGTCAATGAAAAATAAAGAGATTTTCACATTATTAGGCCTTGAGAAAAGTTTAGTATACTTTACAACGTCATTAAAGGCTAATAAAATTGTGATTCAAAAGTTAATGCGTAATAGTACATTTTTAAAAATGTATGAAGACGATCAAGATTTATTAGAAGATGTATTAATTGAAAATAAACAGGCTATTGAAATGGCGGAAATATATAGTCACATTTTAAGTGGAATGATGAATACTTTTAGCTCCGTTATATCAAATAATTTAAATAGTGTTATGAAACTGTTAACGTCAATTACGATCATTTTATCTTTACCGACGATGGTTTCTAGTTTCTTTGGAATGAACGTAAAGGTTCCGTTTGAAGGGGAAGCCCACGGTTTTGTAATTGTACTCATCATATGTGTAACACTATCTTTCACGTTAGCTTTTGTTTTTTGGAAGAAACGTTACTTTTAACGATAAAAAAGCTGCTCTAGCATAGTTATATAACTACGCTAGAGCAGCTTTTTTGCTATGAAATCTCAAATTTTGAATAGAATATAACTTGTACAATGTAATGTATATAAAGGGTATGTATTCCATATAAACCTTGTCCAATTAATGAAATGGGGTTAAAATTACATATTGTTAATGAAAAGTTGGAGGAAATACATCATGGAATTGTTTCAATTACCGAAAGCATTCCTGCAAATGAATACAATTTTTATCTCCATATTGATCGAAGCACTTCCTTTCGTGCTCATTGGTGTATTTATTTCAGGATTCATTCAAATGTTCGTGACAGAAGATATGGTAGCAAAATGGATGCCGAAAAAACGATTTCTGTCTGTTTTAGTAGCTACTTTTTTAGGGATGTTGTTTCCAGGTTGTGAATGTGGAATTGTTCCGATTGTAAGACGATTAATCGGAAAAGGGGTTCCGCCATATGCGGGGATTGCATTTATGTTAACTGGGCCAATTATTAATCCAGTTGTTTTATTTGCAACATACGTTGCCTTTGGAAGTAGTATGCACATGGTATGGTATCGTTCTATTGTAGCGATTATCGTAGCAATTATCGTTGGAATTATATTATCATTTATGTTTAGAGAACATCAATTAAGAGATGATCACTTCCCAGAAGTGAATCATAAGCGTCCATTACGTAAAAAAATGTGGGATGTATGTACGCATGCTGTTGAGGAATTTTTCTCGATGGGAAAATATTTAGTATTAGGTGCGTTAATTGCAGCTGCAGTTCAAACGTTCGTACAAACTTCAACACTTCTTGCTATAGGACAAGGGCCGTTCTCTTCACCAGCTGTTATGATGGGACTTGCTTACATATTATCACTTTGTTCAGAAGCGGATGCGTTTATTGCTTCATCATTCCAAAGTACATTTTCAACAGCATCACTTGTCACGTTCCTTGTTTACGGACCGATGGTGGATATTAAAAATATGTTTATGATGCTTGCGACATTTAAAACGAAATTTGTAATTGTCGTTACAGTTACAGTTACACTTGTTGTTTATGCAAGCTCACTACTCATTTATGCGATGGGGTGGTAGGTTATGTTTCGAGCGTATATATTATTAGGTTTTACAATATTAATTGCGCAGCTTCATATTTCGGGTAACATTACGAAGTATATCAATATGAAGTATGCTTATTTATCAACAACAGCAGCAATTATTTTAGGTTTCTTAACGATTGTACAAATTATCGTCGTTTTCCAAAAAGAGCACCAAAAGGAAAAAGAGAAAAATGATTGCAGTTGTGACCATAGCCATTGCGGGCATGATCATTCAAAAGATGAGAATACATGGTGGAAAAAAGCATTTTCGTACTCATTGTTTTGTTTTCCAATTATCTCAGGCTTATTTTTCCCGATTGCAACGTTAGATTCAGATATTGTTAAGGCGAAAGGATTTCATTTTCCTGTTGCACAAGCAGAAAGTAAGGATCCATTTATGACAAGACAATTTCTAAGACCTGATACGAGCATTTATTACGGGAAAGAAGGATACCGCGGTGTAATGGAAAAAGGGAAGAAAGAGTTTGTTACGAAAGACAATATTAATTTGAAAGATGAAGACTTCCTAAAGGGTATGGAAACAATTTATAATTATCCTGGCGAGTTTACTGGGAAAAAATTATCTTTTAAAGGGTTTGTTTTTAGAGATGATTCTTCTAAAAAAGAACAATACTTCTTATTCCGTTTCGGTATTATACATTGTGTAGCAGATTCTGGTGTGTATGGTATGTTAGTGAAAAAACCAGAAGGTGTAGAATGGAAAAATGATGATTGGATTCAAATAGAGGGAGAAATTTCTACTGAATTTTATCAGCCGTTTCATGCGAATATTCCTGTATTAGAAGTAACGAAATGGAATAAAGTTGAACAGCCGAAAGAACAATATGTATTTAGAGGGGCCGATTGATAAGATCGGTTCTTTTTTGTGGACTAAAAGTTCTGAATGTTGTTAATATTAAACGTGTAGTTCATTTCGTATAGTGATTATTGAAATATTAGGGATAAATCATTAAAGGGGTGATAACAATCACAGAAGTAAAGGGGAAAACAGCCAATGAGTCAAGGGTGTTCAAAACGAGCCGAGTATTCCCAACAGATTTAAATGATCATAACACGCTATTTGGTGGGAAGATATTAGCGGAGATGGATATGGTTGCTTCTATTTCAGCATCCAGACATTCGAGAAAGGAATGTGTCACAGCATCTATGGACTGGGTCGATTTCTTACATCCTGTTCGTTCTTCAGATTGTGTTAGTTATGAATCTTTCGTAATTTGGACGGGAAGAACTTCAATGGAAGTGTTTGTGAAGGTAGTGGCTGAAGATTTAATCTCAGGTGAGAAGCGTATAGCGGCAACGTCATTCGTTACTTTTGTGGCACTTAGTAAGGAAAATAATCCAGTTCCTGTACCGCGTGTTATCCCTGAAACAGAAGAAGAGAAAGAATTACATCGTATTGCTGTGTTACGTGCAGAACAGCGTCATATACGTAAGGCAGAGAGTAAGAAAGTAGCCACATTGTTAACCTTTTGAGATGAATATTTAGCCATTTAATTTACTATAGTAGGCGGAAATGGTTTTAAAATGAAAAGCGGACACCTAAAAATAGGTGTCCGCTTTTATAGTTTTTTCATCCACATATCATATGACAGTAGCTACTTAGCAGAAGCAAGCAGCACCGACGATGATTAAGAGGATAAATAATACGACTAGTAGCGCAAATCCATTACCATGTGCGAAGCCCATTGTTATTTCCTCCTTTTATTTTAAGATACAACATACAATATGCAAATGAGCTATTGTTTGATATGGACATATATCATGCAATGACATATTTTCTTGAATGATAATGTAATAAAAAAGGGAAGATATAGAAATAACAGTAAGTGGAGAAAGGAATTTATCCATGAAGCACTTTTTCGCTATAATTCTTTGTTTAATAGGTGTATTCATTTGGATGAACATCGATGTGGAAATGGGGAAGGAAATGGCTAGTGAATATGAATTAGGACAAGTTCGATTAGGTGAATTTCAACTATATACGAACGGTGAAGAGTTATATAGAAAATTATTTGACGATATAAACGATGCAGAAAAGTATATATATATCCATTTTTATATTGTAGGAAAAGATGAAATAAGCCAAGAGTTTTTACAGTTATTAGAGAAAAAAGCATCTAGCGGAGTAGAAGTGAAATTGTCAGTCGATCGGATAGGCGGATATAAGTTGAAGAAAAAGGTAATTAGCCGATTAAAGGAAAACGGTGTGAAGTTTACATTTAGTAAAAAACTGAAACTGAAAAATGTGTTCTATTCTTTGCATCAACGGAATCATAGACGCATTGTTACCATAGATGGAAAGATATCATACGTCGGTGGCTTTAATATCGGAAAGGAGTACCTTGGACAAGATCCGAAGTTTGGGCCATGGCGTGATTATCACGTGCGCATCCATGGTGATGGTGCAGCGGATATGGAAAGAAAGTTCGCCGAAGATTGGAAAGAAGATACAGGAGAAAAAATGCCTATACATGAAAGTATACCTACATTAGGGAATGTGAAATATCAATATTTATTTTCAAATGGAAAAGGCTTATGGGAAAAGTATGGGGCACTTTTAAAAAAGGCTAAAAAGTCTTTAATTATCGCTACACCATATTTTGTACCAAGTAAAGAAATGGTGAAAGAGTTAAAAGCTGCATTAAATCGTGGTGTTAATGTAAAAATTCTCGTGCCATTTAAAAGTGATGCCATATTGTTAAAACAAGCTGCCTATCCATATTTGAAAGATATGTTACATGCTGGAGCGGAGATTTATCAATATCGAAATGGATTCTTTCATGGGAAAGTAACAATCATTGATGGAGAAATTGTTGATATTGGGACAGCGAATTTTGATAATAGAAGTTTTTATTTAAATTGCGAGTCTAACTGTATCATATATGATAAAACAGTTGTTGATGAAGTATGGAGTCGATTACAGGTAGACTTTCATAAATCAAAACGATTTTCTGAAGAAGATTTTGAGAAAATTAGTGGATGGGATTGGTTTTTAGCAAGAATAGCGAATGTTTTAGCATCATATTTATAGCATATGGACAAAAGAGAAGGGAGGCGCTTTAATGGACTGTATGAAAGAATTAATGAGATATAGTTATATGCTAATATACAAGGTTGGAGAGTATGCTGGAAAGGTCAGAGACGAAGAATTAAAAAATCTATTACAGCACCATTTACCATATATGTTACAAGCATATAATGAACAAGTAAATTTTCAAGAAGGAGAGAATGTGCAGCATATAACCTGTGAAACAACGGAGTTTGGTTTGCATGAAATGGAAAAGGAAACAGTTAGTAAATATACAGGGGATATTCATATTGCAACCTGTTATATTGCGCACTTGAAACGATTAGCTTTAAAGTTTGCTCAAGTTGCAGTGGAAGTTGCTAATCCGGAGTTTCGCTCATTTTTGGAAAATTGTTTCTTGAAAATGAACCGTTACGCTTATAGTGTGTGGCAATATGTTATGAAGAAGGAATATAAGATTACACATCTATATGAAAATGAAAAGTTTGCATGAGAAACTAAGGCGGAATGGTATGCGCCTTAGTTTTTTTACGTCCATTGAGAGGGGAAAACTAGTTTTATTGTGTATCAATTGGAAATGAAATATATAAATTTAAATTAGGTTTTGTTATCAGAAAATTTACAAAAATTTACCGTATATTTACTGTTTTTCAATCTCTTCTTTAAAAATAGAGAGTAATATGAGGTTGTACATATTCTATCACAAGGGGGAAACGCAAATGAATAAATGGGTTAAATCATTAACTGCTATGGCACTTGCAAGTTCTTTATTAATGGTAGGTTGTAGTAAAGGTGAGGACAAGAAGAAAGAAGACGAAACAACAACACAACAAGAGGACAAAAAGGATAAAGAAACAAGCGGAACTGAGAAGTCTACGGATTCTAAAGAAAAGAAATAATGTAATAATAGAGCTTCCTCTTTTATATGAGGAAGCTTTTTTGTTGTAAATTGATTGAGATTATTGAAAAATAGAAAGAGAATGAAAGAGGGGGAAAACAAATGAAAGTATGTATATTGGGAGCAACAGGACGAGTAGGTTCAAATATAATTAATTTAGCATTAAAGGATTCAGCTGAAGTGACTGCATTAGCGCGTGATTTAAATAGAATAGAAATACAACATGAAAGGTTACGAGTTATAGAAGGTAATGTATTGAACGAAAAGGATATAAAGAAAGCGATAGAAGGAAGTGATATAGTAATTAGTGCACTTGGAACGGATCAAAATAGAACATTAGCGAAGAGTATGCCACAAATTATAAAGCAAATGGAAGAAGCAGGGGTTCATAAAATTATTACAGTAGGAACAGCCGGTATTTTACAAGCAAGAACAAATCCAAATTTATATCGTTTCCAATCAACGGAATCCAAAAGGAAAACGACAACAGCAGCAGAAGATCATTTGGCTGCATATAAGGTACTAAGTAATAGTAATAATTTATGTTGGACAGTTGTTTGTCCGACACATTTAATAGATGGTGAGGCGACAGAGGTATATCGAACTGAAAAAGATATATTGCCAGAAGGTGGATCAAAAATTACAGTGGGTGATACGGCACACTTTGCATGGGATCTATGTAAGAAAAACATATATGAAAATAGCCGAGTAGGTATTGCATATTAAAAAACCATCCCGAAGTCGGGATGGTTAAAAGATGATATAACATACGAAGATGATAATCATAATGATTTGGAGAATTGCTTTCGCTACTGTACTGCTTAAAAAACCAACTACAGTAGCGACTCCAACTAGAAAGGCATCTTTTGGCGCTTTTTTATGCACTAGTTCTGTTATAAATACTGATAAGAACGGTATGATAATAAGTCCGAATGGTGGGAAGAAAAACGATCCAACAATGATAGAAATCATTCCGACACGTTCGCCCCATTTAGAACTACCGTATTTTTTTAAGAAATATCCATTTGCAATAAAATCAGCAACGAAAATGAAAAGAGTGAAAATGACTTGAATAATCCAAAAAGAAGTTGTTAATTCTCCTCCATTTATACCGAAATGGTAAATCAAATATCCAGCCCAGACAGCTAGTATGCCAGGGATAATGGGATAAATAAAGGCGAGAAATGAAACAATGAAACAGGCAATGATACAAATTGTTAATAAAACAGTCACTTTATAGCTCCTTTTTAATATCTAGTTTATGTACAGCAACTTTTTTGACTTGATGTCCATCAAGTTCTAATACTTTAAATTGAAAACCAGCATATTCAATGGAATAGCCAGCTTCAATATTTAAGTCAACTGCTTGAGAGAGAATCCACCCTCCGATTGTATCTAAATCACTATCATCAATATGTAGGCCAAACATATCATTTACTTCAGAAATAAGTACCTTTCCATCTACAACAGTAAGCTTAGGTGTACGTTTTTCAATCATAGGTGGTTCATCCGCATCGAATTCATCTTGAATTTCTCCAATGATTTCTTCAAGAATATCTTCCATCGTTAAAAGTCCGGCAGTGCCACCATATTCATCCATAACGATTGCCATCTGAACGCGATTTTTTTGAAGGTGGACTAACGTTTTACGAATTGGAACTGTTTCAAATACAGTTAGAACAGGATGTATATAAGATTCAAGTGGTTTATAAATACCTTTCGTTTGATCATGGAATACTTCTTTCGTATTGATCATCCCAATGATATCATCTTTATCTTTTTCAATGATTGGATAGCGTGTATATTTCTCAGTAGCGACGATATCCATATTTTCTTCTAACGTATTTTCAGTAGATAAGCAAATCATTTCGGTACGAGGAACCATAATTTCTTTCGCAACTCGATCATCAAATTCAAAAATGTTATTTACATATTTATATTCGGTTTGGTTTATTTCACCGCTTTTAAAACTTTCACCTAATATGAGTCGCAATTCCTCTTCAGAATGAGCAAGTTCATTTTCTTTCGCAGGTTCTAATCCGAGTAGTTTTGTGAAAAATATAGCTGCACTATTTAGTAGCCAAATGAATGGATACATAATTTTATCAAATAAAATAAGTGGTCTTGCAAATTTGAGTGTGATTGCTTCTGCTTTTTGAATTGCGAAAGACTTTGGGACTAACTCACCTAATACAACGTGGAAAAATGTAATAACACTAAAAGCAATAACAAAAGATAAAGTGTTAGCCATTGTTCCAGTAATATTAATTTTTTCAAAGAGCGGTCGTAGTATATGCTCCACAGTCGGTTCACCAAGCCAACCAAGCCCTAAAGAAGTGATCGTAATGCCGAGTTGACAAGCTGATAAATAAACATCTAAATTAGATAGGACACTTCTTGCAGCTAAAGCTTGTTTATTACCTTCATTTGCAAGTTGGTCAATTCGACTTTTACGTACTTTTACAACAGCGAATTCTGATGCGACGAAAAAGCCAGAAATAAGAATAAGTACAAATATGAGAAAAATATTTAATATGTCCAAGTGTGTTCTCTATTCCAAGGTTTGGAATAAAGATGTCACCTCCTGCAATTATGTTATACTTTTATAATAAATCCAAATGAAAAGAATAGTCAAAGGAAAAGGGTAAATATTGGTATGTTTCTGTAATAGTTTTTGAATTTGCTGTTATTTTGTCCGCTATACAAAAGGAATAACCCCCTACTTTTAGATTATAGAGGGTAATTTCAAATTAAGGTTTTGGAACACTTCTTGTTAAAGTATATGACTGTTGCTTGGAGTAGTTTGTGGTCCATAGTGTTTGAAGGAAAGAAAGTATGCTATATGGGATATAGAGTAGTAATAAGCTGACTGTAACAATTATGGGTGAATTTCCGCCAAATTGAACGATAAATTGTAACAGTCCACTTGTATGAAAAACGCATTCCATAAAAACGAATGAAAGAATAATGGAACCTAAAATTGATTTATGATTCGAAGTAAGCGCCAAAAATAATGTATCCACAAGAAAAGAATCATGTTTTATTTCATATTCATTTGTGTTTTTCAAGAAAGGAATCCATTTTTTTATTGCTTGCATAACGATAATCATGGAAGTACTACATACGATGATAAAAGATGAGTAGTAAGGAAGGTTTATAAATTGTGCGACGTATAGAAGTAGTAATAAGACTGAACATTGTAATACTACAGTGCAAAAAGAGTAAGGTATCCAATTCAATACAGTAGTAAACTTTTTAAACAAGTTAGGTACTTTGAAAAATAAATGGCCGATACCCAAACTTATGAAAAATCCGATCGCAAGGGTAAAAGTAAAACGAACAATCGATATAAAATATATTTCCCATATGTAAGGGAATAATGGTGTTGAATGATTAGAAGTATGTATCATTTGATTTGCTGAGAAAAAGATAGATTCATGCATCCAATCAACCTTTGGAATTGATATAGAAGAAAGCTGTGCGAAGTTTTGAAAAATGCTAATAAATCCATTTTGATAAGAGTAATTGTGTGTAATAAAAAGAGCTGGAATAGGACTTATGGAAAAAATAACAATAACACCAATTATAAATTTACATATATGTGAGCGTAATAAGGACATATAAACCACCTACTCTTGGAATATTCAGAAAATTCTTATTCTTATTTTAGCCGTTTTTGGAGCAAGTTACAATATATTTTTCTTTAAGTATCGGTATATGGATAGTTTTAAATTCTTTTTAGAAATCTATTTTATGTATGAAATATAAAGCAGAAACGGGTATGTAACAGTACGAATACAAAAAGCGTGAACAGTTTTGCATTTTCACACTTTTTGTATGGAATGAAGAGAAATGTAGGGAAGTGTCGAAAGGACTAAATAGATTTTTTTAATTTGAAAGTGATACCATATAATTAAACGGTGTTTAAATCTTTGTTTAACTAATAAATTCTAGAGGGGGGATATAAATTGGAGGGAAATGAAAACGTATCAACGAAAGAAAAGATTTTAAATACAACATTGGAATTAATTAAAAAAGAAGGTTTTGAAAGGGTAACGATAAGAAAAATTGCAGCATTGTCAGATGTAAATATCGCGCTTGTAAATTACCATTTTGGTTCAAAAGAAAAGTTGATTAGTGAGACGATTAGAGTCTTATTAATTAGCTTTCAAGGCACTTTTTCTATTTTAGATAATATTACAGTGCCAGCAAAAGAAAGATTAAAAATATTTTTATTGGATTATGTACTAGTAATTCGGCAATATCCGGAGTTAGTTAGGAAGATTATTGCAATGGGAACTACGGCATTTACATCTCAATACGAATATGGGGATTTTTTGAAGAGGCTAGGTTTTAGTAAAGTGAAGAATATTTTGAGCGAAATAACGAATGAAACGGATCAGGAAATTTTAATGATGATGACAGTACAAATATTTGGATCTATTTTTCTTCCCACATTAATGATGCCAATTCTCGAATCAGGGGTAGATATAAAAGTACCATCTGTAGAAAAACAGATTGATTTCCTATTTGAACGCTATTTTTATAAAAATTGAGATAGTGGGTGATAGAGATGGCTAGTTTCTTTAGAAAGCATTGGTGTGATATAGGATTAGTGGTCGCTATTGTTGTCGTAGTTTGTTTAGTCGCGAATTTGGGAGAAATGAGTGAAATAAAAGTCCTGTTATGGTTAAGTTTTGTGGCCATTTTAGTGCATCAATTTGAAGAGTATCGTTGGCCAGGTTATTTTGCTGGTCTATTTAATGTAGTTATATTTAAAAGTGATATACCAGATCGCTATCCATTAAATACGCAATCTGCTATGGTAATAAATATTTTGATTACGTATGTTTTTTATTTACTCCCGGTTTTCTTTCAAAATATAATATGGCTTGGGTTGGCACCTATTTTAATGGGATTTTTTCAATTCATATGGCATGGTATTTTTGCGAATATAAAAGCTAAAACAATATATAATCCGGGATTAGGTGCGGTTGTATTACTACATGTTCCAATTGGTTATGTATATATGAGATATATTCTTTTACACAATCTGGCTACAAATTTGGATTGGTTATTTGGGGTGATCTACTTTCTAATAGCTACCTATTTTTTAATTATAAAAGGAAATATATTAATGAAAAGTAAGGAGACAAATCATTACTTTTCTAAAAAGCAACTAGGTCCGTACAAATGATACATTGAAGTGATTCAGAATTCAGAGGAAGGGTTTTAGATGCTGAAGAAAGTGCAAGTGAAGGATTCATGAATAAATTATGACAAGAAAATGGATAATTTTCAGAAAAATAAAATAAATTATTTATTTTTTTCTGAAAATATAATATAGTTATGGCACAGAAAGTATTTTAACATAAGGAGGCTTTTTATGAGGATTAAAGGGAATTACGTGCCGAAAAGGGAAGTTTTACTGTGCTCAAGTTCGATTACGATAGGGGAAGCGTTAGAGCATTTAAATAAAACGGGGTATCGTTGTGTACCAGTTTTAGATGAAAAAAAAGAGAAATTTTTAGGGAATATATATAAAGTAGATATTTTAGAATATAAAGGATCGCTTGATGAGAGTGTAATACAATTATTAAACGATAAAGAAGGATTTGTGAGAGAAGATTCATCTTTCTTTAAAGTATTTTTTACAATAAAAAAATTGCCATATTTATCAGTAGTTGACGAAAAAGGGATTTTCCTTGGAATTTTAACGCATAAAAAAGTTTTTGAGTTATTAGAGGATGCATGGGGCGTTCACTCTAGTAAATACTCTGTCATGATTGGAACGCAAGACTATAATGGAGCAATTCAAAAGTTATCGACAGTTTTAAAGAAATACACTGGTATTCAAAGTTTGATGACTTTTGATAATGATGCCTTATTAGTTCGTAGAATTATGTTTACATTAGGAGAAGAGTTTAACGACGGTGAATTAGAGACATTATTGAAAGATTTAGAAGATCACGGATTTAGAGTTGTGTATGTGGAAGAGATGAAAAATCCACGTGAAGTTGAAACGATAGAGTAACATACAAAAGCCATCTAATTATCTTGGATGGCTTTTGTTATGTTACGTGTGTAAAGTTATTTGAAAATAACGATAGGATAATAGGAGAGATTGTAACAATATTTGTGTAAGAGAATAAAAATTGTAGATAATTT